>JBFFRZ010000285.1:0-2825 GCA_041572715.1 Gammaproteobacteria bacterium | reverse complement strand
GGTATATGCCACCTGGCAGGCAATCATGTTGACCTCATCGCTGTTGGTCACGGCGATGACCATGTCTGCATCTTCAGCACCGGCCTGGGTAAGTACCTCCGGATGAGAGGCATGCCCTTCAAGCACTCTTAAATCCAGATGCTCCTGAAGGTCCTTGAGATAATCCGTATTGGTATCAACGATCGTAATGTCATTCGCTTCGCTGGCGAGACTCGCGGCCAATGTAGAACCCACCTGTCCCGCACCCAAAATAATTATTTTCATTGTTCTGTTGCTGACCTTTTATGATCAATGCCCAGGCTTTTAAGTTTACGATATAAATGGGTTCTTTCCATGCCTATCTTTCTGGCTAGCCTCGTTACACTGTGACCTGACTGGTTCCACTGGTATAGCAGGTAATCGTGTTCAAATATCTCTCTTGCCTCGCGCAGAGGCATATCCATCACATCCTGGCCAATGGTGAATGGTTCACTGTTATCTGATAAGCGGGTCGACGTACCCAAAGCACGGCGCACATCTCCCACCTCGATAACCTTGTCAGCACCCAGTATCAAAAGACGCTGCACCAGATTACGCAGTTCACGTATATTGCCGGGCCACTGGTAATGCTTGAGTATATCAAGTGCCTCAACAGAAAATTTCCTGTCAGGGAGGTGATCACGTTTGACAAAATAATCGGTGTAATACTTCACCGTCTCCTCAATATCTTCCGGGTGTTTGCGTAATGGCGGAATGGTTACCGGTAACACATTCAGAAAGAAATACAGGTCGTCACGAAATTGTCTTTCGCGGACGGCCTGCTCGAGATCAGTGCGCGTACTCGCGATGATCCTGACATCCACCGACACCGGTTTCGTGCCGCCCAGCCTGAGAAATGATGCCTCTTGCAATGCACTCAGTAGCCGTACCTGGGTGTCCGCATCCAGGTCCGCAAGCTCCTCAAGAAAAAGTGTGCCCCCATGTGCCTGCTCGAGGTGGCCATAGTAAACCTGCCCGTCCTGCTCACTACCAAATATAGCCGCCTGGGAGTTTCCAGTCGCTACAGCACCGATTCGCAGAGTAACAAACGGACCCTCCTTGCGGGGGCCTGACTCATGGATAAACCTTGCAATGGTCTCCTTGCCACTTCCGGCCTCCCCTTTGATCAGTACCGGAGAATCGTGTTGCGAGATAGTAATCGCCTGGGCACGCAATGCACGCATCTGCTCACTGTTGCCTAATGGTGCCTCAACCGAAACGTTTTGATCACGCAGACGCTGGTTCTCTCTTTCCAGCCTGATTGACTCGATACTTCGTTCAGCGGTGAGTAATAATTTTGCCAGTGATAAAGGCTTTTCCAGAAAATCATAGGCGCCCTGGCGCGTTGCCTCTACCGCTGTTTCGATCGTGCCGTGACCCGACATCATGACCACACGAAACGGCAGTTGCCCCGCTTCCGCCCATTCTTTCAACAGTTCAATGCCATCCGTTCCAGGCATCCATATATCAAGCAACACGAGATCCGGACGGCGTTCAAGGCAGGCCGCACGAGCCTGCTCAGCATTTTCAGCAACCGTGACTTCATATCCTTCATCTTCAAGGATTTCACTAACCAGCTGCCTGATCTCGAGCTCGTCATCAACGACCAGTATGTTTCCTTTTGCCATTATTCAGATAATTGACCGGGCATATCTGCACAGGAGAAACTTATTGTCACCCTTGCACCGCCATTCGCCAAGTTTTGTACGTTAATGGCCGCATGGTGCTCTTCAACAATTTTTCTGACAATGGCCAATCCTAGGCCTGTCCCATGCGGTTTGGTTGTTACGTAAGGTTCAAAAATACTGTCGATGATTGTTTCATCGAAACCCGGACCATTATCTTGAATAATCAATAACAGCTGGTTTTTTTGCGGCTCGAGTCTGGTTTCCACGCAAAAGTAGCCGTCTTCCACGTCCTGTAATGCATCGAAAGCATTACGGAAGAGGTTATGCAATAACTGGCGTAAGCGGCCTGAGTCCGCATAAATCCGGGTATTGGTTGCGTCCGGTTTCAGCTCAACCCTGATTGCTGTCGCCTCGCCTTTGTACATTTCCAGAATTTCTTCAATCAGGTTGTTTAACGATAAGGATTCAAAGCGCAGCTCGGGACTACGGGCATACTGGGTAAAGGCATTCACCATGTCTTTCATTGCCTCTACCTGATCAATGATCGTATGAGTAGCCTTGTCCAACACTTCGGCTGCTTTTCCATCAACTTCATGCAGGCATTTGTGACGCACTCGCTCAGCCGACAGCTGGATAGGCGTAAGAGGGTTTTTGATTTCATGTGCCAACCTTCTAGCCATCTCACCCCATGCGGCGTTCCTCTGTGCCTGTACGAAGTCTGTTACATCGTCAAACATGACCACATGCTCCCCCTCTCGCCCCTGCTCAGGAGAAAGCAGTCCGCCAGTAATCATGAGAACCTGCCTGCCATTGTGATTCAATAGAATGATTTGTTCTTTCCACTCGGATTCACCTTCCTTCAAATGCCTGTTCAGACAATTGTAAAATTCATGCAGCTGGGAATATTCATCAACAATATCACTCAGGTCCCTGCCAGACAGGCTTAAATCACTATTGAAAAGTATGCGCGAAGCCATGGGGTTCATAGTGATGATCTGGCCTGAGGAATTTAGCGTCATCACCCCTGAAGAAAGCCTGGAGAGCACTGTCTGTACATAGGCATGCTCCTCCTCTGCCGCTTCTTGACTTTCTCTGGCCTGCTTGCTGGCCTCCGCGACTTTTTGTGTCATCTCATTGAATGAGTCTACCAGCTTACCCAATTCGTCCTTGGTCGTTACC
>JBFFRZ010000284.1:0-2832 GCA_041572715.1 Gammaproteobacteria bacterium | reverse complement strand
TCAGGCCGAGCGGCATCCAGGTATAGATACCTGCAGCAATGCGACGAATCATGCCCGCGCGCAACATCAGCTGATGGCTGATGATTTCGGCATCTGCCGGGGCTTCTTTCAGTGTACTGATGGGAAATTGACTGGTGCGCACCTTGGGGTATCCGGAAGGTATTAAAAGAGGCGTGATTCTAGCTGTAGGTCCAGCAAGAAAAAACCCGCATGAGCAAACTAAATACTCTAAAGCAACTCCATGGAGTCGCGGGCAGTCTAGCCAAATGTACGGTTATCCCAGCCCCACATATGCCGCTGTGGACTCGAAAACTCGATATAGATGCGCGCTGCTGGCACATTCATCAATTCGCTGATTACAGAGCACAGCATCTGTGAAAAATCCGTGGTTTGGGATTCCGGCAGGCCCAGGCTTTTCAGTTCCACCAGTGCTGTCGGTTCGGCAGATCCGGCAAACGTCATGTGCTGAGCCGGTTGCACGGCAACCATGACATAGGATTCGGGTTTGCCGAGCATGCCGGCTACCTTGTTCGACAGGGCCAGGCAAATTTCCTGCGGGTTATCCAGTGCCTGGTTGGTCTTGACAGAGAGTAGTGGCATTAATTGCAGTAGTAATCTATCTGCTTTTGCGACTCTTTGAGTTTGTCCTGTTTCTCATCGTCCGTCAGCAAGCGCACACTGCCATCCGGATTTTTCACGCGCACACGCGAGTTGTTCTGCAGGTTGGTGAGATTGTTGCGTGCCTTCGCACACTGGCTGGCCTTGGTACCCGGATCCATTTGGGCGGTATCCGGTTTGGCCGGATCTCCCTGGTTCTTGCCACGAATCTGCTCGGCAAAGGGTTTGTTTAGATCGGGTGCATTGGCTGGTGGGGGTGGCGGCTTGTTGACCTCTGCCGACTCATATTCCGTCGGCTTTGTTTGTCCGTAGTGGATATTACCCTTCTCATCCTTCCACTTATAGAGCTTGGCGGACATGACCGTGGTACTGGTGAGTAGCAGGAACAGGCTAAGTAGAGTCAGAGATGTGCGCATAATCGGGTTCTTGTCAGTTTTGTGTGCTCGTGAGATTCGAACTTAACTTTAGGATGTTATGTGCTGATTTGACAAGTATTATCGTCGAATTACTTGGAAATATGTAGCATTATTTTATTCTTGCACGATTTTCAGGCATATTTTGCGTATATAGCCCCTAATTGGGGTTGACCTGACCACACAATATAAGTAATTTCGGAGTTTCTTGTCGAGCAGGTTAAAAGTCCGCCCAGCGGGCTTTTTTTATTTAGAAGTCATCTTTGAAAGGGGTCATGTGTGGAACTCACCGGCGCAGAAATTCTGGTCCGTAGCCTGAAGGAAGAAGGGGTTGAATATCTCTTCGGTTACCCGGGTGGAGCCGTGCTGCATATTTATGACGTGCTCTACCAGCAGGAGGATGTAAAGCATATCCTGGTGCGCCATGAGCAGGGCGCGACCCATGCGGCTGATGGCTATGCGCGTGCGACCGGTAAGCCTGGCGTCGTCCTGGTGACTTCCGGGCCCGGCGCGACCAATGCCGTAACCGGTATCGCTACTGCATACATGGACTCGGTTCCCATGGTCGTCATTACTGGGCAGGTGCCTATCCCGTTGATCGGCAACGACGCCTTCCAGGAAGTGGATTCTGTCGGTATCACGCGCCCCTGCGTCAAACACAACTTCCTGGTCAAGTCGGTTGAAGATATAGCCATAACCATAAAGAAGGCATTTTACATAGCTTCAACTGGCAGACCGGGACCGGTTGTGGTGGATATCCCGAAAGATATTACCGCGATGAAGGCCGAGTTCAGCTATCCAAAGAAAGTGGAAATGCGCTCTTATAACCCGGTGACCAAGGGACATCCAGGGCAGATCAAACGCGCAGTAGAAGTGTTGCTGGATGCGGAAAGACCGATGATCTACACC
Organism: Gammaproteobacteria bacterium; assembly: GCA_041572715.1. Taxonomy (GTDB): domain Bacteria; phylum Pseudomonadota; class Gammaproteobacteria; order JAJDYQ01; family JAJDYQ01; genus JAJDYQ01. Next base: position 892 of record JBFFRZ010000284.1, on the reverse strand, counting down.
GGTGGCGGTGTGATCTGGTCGGAAGCCGCGCGTTCTTTAAAAAGCCTGGCCAAGGCGCTGGGCTACCCCGTCACCAATACCCTTATGGGCCTGGGTGGCTATCCTGCGACCGATAAACTGTTCGTCGGTATGCTGGGCATGCATGGTACCTATGAAGCCAATATGGGCATGCACGAGGCTGATGTCGTGTTCGCGGTTGGCGCTCGTTTCGACGATCGTGTAACCGGGAATATCGAAAAATTCTGTCCCAAGGCCAAAATTATTCATATCGACATCGATCCGGCGTCAATCTCCAAAAACGTCAAGGTCGACGTGCCGATTGTCGGTGATGTCAACGAAGTCCTGAAGCAGATGAACAAAATACTGAAGGAACTCAATCGTAAGCCGAAAGCCGCTGCGATCAAGGCCTGGTGGAAACAGATCGATGAGTGGCGATCCATGGACTGTCTGAAGTATGACAACAGTTCCCAGGACATCATCAAGCCGCAGTACGTGGTTGAAAAGCTGTATGAAGTGACCGGGGGTGATGCTTTTGTCACGTCCGATGTGGGTCAGCATCAAATGTGGGCCGCACAGTATTACAAGTTCGACAAACCTTACCGCTGGATCAATTCCGGTGGCCTGGGCACCATGGGTTTTGGTCTGCCTGCAGCCATGGGGGCACAGTTTGCACATCCTGACGCAACCGTGGCATGTATTACCGGGGAAGGCAGCATACAAATGTGTATTCAGGAGTTATCCACCTGCCTGCAGTACAATCTGCCGCTGAAAATCATCCTGCTGAATAATGGTTACCTGGGGATGGTCAGGCAGTGGCAGGAATTTTTCTACCAGGGGCGTTATGCAATGTCCTACATGGAATCCCTGCCGGATTTTGCAAAACTCACCGAGT
>JBFFRZ010000283.1:0-2887 GCA_041572715.1 Gammaproteobacteria bacterium | reverse complement strand
TTTCTCTGAGCATGAGCGACATGGGGTACACCGGGTAATGACTTGAAGCCAGGCGTTCCAGGCTGTCAAACGGGGTAACCAGTATCAACTTCCTAAAATCCCTTTCTGCGGCCAGGTAGGTCGCTATGCCACTGCCCAGGCTGCGTCCGATCACAGACAGGTGCTCATGTAATGGCGCAACCTGATCGAACAGCTTAAGGGCGTCATCATACAGCGCATATTCGGTCGGCCTGCCTTCACTACCACCATAACCCCGGTAATTCATTAGATAAAGCGTGTGATCATTGAACAACCGGCTGAAGACCGGCGCATTTCTGACCACCGCCTCGGCATTGCCCCCGAAGTAGAGTACAGCCGATGACCTGCCCGGATTGACCACGTGAATCTTTAAGGTTACATCACTATTTTTAACTCGTATCGTCGAGACGCCATCGACAGAAATATCGGGTGTCGGGTAATAAATAAAGGCAGACTGGCCAAAGTAGAGAAACAGGCCGAGCCCTACGTATACCGCAAGCGCAATAAAAAGCGCGCGCTGTATCAGATCTGTAACAAGCCTTTTTTCCCTGGACATTGTACTCAAGCATATCAGCTTGGCCGCCAAATGTTTCAGCTCATGCTGATCGAAATCTTTTGGTCCATTCCAGTGATTCATAATGATTTGAAAGCAGGTATCCAGACACTTGTTCGACTTGATCTTGCGTAGCCGGTGAAGCACTATGAGTGATGCATCCGGAATCCCCCCAGCCGCTTCAGCAATCCGACCTATACCGTCTCGACCAGTTCCTGCGTTCCGAAGCCTGCGGTAATCAAGCCATGAGCCTCTCCTATGCACATGGATTCATGACTTCTGTTGCCAGCGGCCCGGAATCCCTTGGTCCGGATGAATGGCTGCGCCTGATGTTTGATGAACCAGTATTCACCAACGCAGAAGACGGCGGTGAAATGCTGGGGCTGGCGGTCCGGCTATATGCGGAAATTGAACGCGGTCTGTCCGGTGACATGATATTCAGACCGGTACTGGATATCGTCCGCAGCAAGCAGGATCCTGCTTTTGCTGATGCTCAACGCTGGTGCCTTGGGTTTGTAGAAGGGCTTCGTCTGTTCAACGAACACTGGACGCCGGATGCAAGGCAATCCCTGGTTACTCCACTTGAAGTGCTGTTTCAGCTGGCCGAGATCAGGGGTTTGCCAAATAATGAATACCAGCATCTGTGTGAAGTACTGCCGGAGACGGCGAAAGCGATATTTGGTTACTGGCAGGAGCAAAATCCAGCGCTCTAGCCGCTGAAAATCCGTACAGGCTGGATTGTCAAAACTGGTCTCTGACCAGCATCTCCCATTCTTCCTGCAGGCTCATGCCTTGCGGAAACTCCGTACCCGCCCTTTTATGCCAGTACCGGGAATTCCAGTCATCACCTTCCTTGCGGTGCAGGTAGGCATGGATACGCGCAGCTGCAGAGCCAGCTAAATCCTGTACGATCCGGTGCGCGCTGTGCCAATCTCCACTGGCGTCATACCAAAGGGCACGCAGACAGTCGTTGACACCAGGCGGACAACTCTGGTCCTCAAGGCTGTCCATGAATGCATGGTAATCCATGACGCTCTGCGTACTGACCTGAACAGCCCCGTATTTCCGTCAATACAGTCAGTCAAAGCAAACGGCTACAATACCTCGGTCTCCAGTGGCTCATCATCAAGATCGTAATCCTCGTCCTGTTCTTCCAGCAACTCGACCTGCTCCAGAAGATTAATCGCGATGGATATGAAGTCACTATCAGTAATGATACCAACCAGCTTCCCATCAGCCACGACTGGTAGACAACCGTGCTTGTGAGACTGCATGTGCAGGGCCGCCTGACGAAGATGATCGGACGGATGGATGACACTGATATTTTTAATCATGATCTCTGATAATAGGATCGAAGCGGCGCTATCATCCCCGGTTGCAACTGAAGCCGGATTGGCCGCTGCCAGCACATCACGCTGTGTGACCAGTCCTTTCAGATGACCATCATCACCAGTAATCGGTATATGACGAATTTGTTTTTCCGTCATGATCTTCCAGGCGTCATGAAGTGTATCGTTTTCCCGCAATGTATACGGGTTGGCGGTCATCAGTTCTTCTACGTTAATCATGTCGTTATCCTGTTCACGATAAATTAGATGCTTACATGTAGATCTTACTGGATACTGCAAAATTAGTATTGACTAATATCAACTGATCTATCCAGAGAGTTGTGTTGTGACAATACCCCATTGCCCAGAGTAGTCTAGAATTATACGTAGGAATACAGGATTCTTGAGTTACTGTTATGAAAACAAGAGAACAACTGGTAAATGAGCATATCCAGGAATTTGAATCCCGGCAGCATCATATCCAGGAATTACTGGACCGGGCCCGATTACATGCAGAAAAGATCCCCGTCCTGAAGGAAGATCTGATCAAGATCGAAACCAAACACGATGATCTGATGTGCAATCTGAATGAGATGAAACAGGGCAGGTTTGATGAGAAGGCCATACAGGACATCGAGAACGCAGGACCCATGGGCGTCTGGTATGGCCTGGTCGATGAACTGGAAGCGCTTATTGAGCGTACAGAACGCTGATCAGTCATCTGTTATCTCGGACTGAATATCAGTAGACGGGGAGCTATGTTTTCGAAAAAGTGTTTTCCGGCTCTATTCGGACTATTTCTGGCAGCGTCGCAGACTGTATGGGCTGCGACATCGGTTACGGATACGGTTAATCCGCATACGGGCATTCATATTAATGCCCGCGATGCCTACGAAATGAAAATGGCCAGGCCGGACCAGGTCATTCTGCTGGATGTGCGGACCCAGGCGGAAATACATCATACCGGCATGGCCGATGCGGTCGATGC
>JBFFRZ010000282.1:0-2902 GCA_041572715.1 Gammaproteobacteria bacterium | reverse complement strand
TCAGATGAGGCCGATTATTACCGGTCACTGGTTGCGCAACATGGTTCGCCCCTGCTGGTTGTGAGTCGAAGCCGCCTGCTTGAACAGTATAGAAAGCTTGAGAAATACCTGCCGGGTACATCACTTTACTATGCAATAAAGGCATTCCCCCATCCGCAGGTGATTGACCTGCTAGCCGAGGCCGGCTGTGATTTTGATGTTGCCTCTGAAGGTGAGCTTGAACTACTGAACCCGTCGCGTATCAGTGGCAGACGAACCATCCATACTCACCCGGTGAAAAAGTCAGCCGATATCAAGGCGGCATTGCGCAGCGGCTCGACCACATTTGTCATCGACAACATTGACGAACTGAAAAAGCTGATTCCATATCGTCAAAGAATTGGTGTGCTACTGCGGGTCAGTTTTCGCAGCCAGAGCGCTGCTGTCGACTTATCACGAAAGTTTGGCTGCGACCCCGAACAGGTCATTGAAATCGCCATGCAGGCACAGGAACTGGGGGTGCATATCCGTGGCCTTTCCTTTCATGTGGGTTCACAGAGCCTGACACCCGATGCACATGTTCACGCAGTCAGGGTAAGTCATCAGCTAATCGTACAGGCAAATGAACGACTTGCTAATCCGATGAACGTACTCGATATTGGTGGCGGATTTCCGGTTGATTATGCACAAAGCGGTTTTGATGAAGCCGCGTTTTTCGCTCCGATCACATCAGCACTATCGGGTTTGACCGATGACCTGGACCTGATTGCTGAACCGGGACGATACCTGGTTGCACCCGCGGTTACCGGGATTTCCAGCATCAGCGGCAAAGCGCGACGCGGCGACTATATCTGGTATTACCTGGATGATGGAATTTACGGATCATATAGCGGGCAGCTCTTCGACCATGTCAATTATCCATTGCAGATCATCAATGCCAATGAATCCCGCCAGCGTGCCATCATCGCTGGACCTACCTGTGACAGTATCGACATTATTGCGGAAGATATCGAACTACCCGATATGCAGGAAGGCGACCTGGTTATCGGACACATGATGGGCGCGTATACCTATGCTACCTCAACGCATTTCAATTCGTTGCGTGGGGCGAAGATCGTAATGGTGGACTGACTGCTTACCCCGGTAGAAATGAAACAGAGGCATACCGGCAGGCTATATTGAACAGGCAGGTTTGCTAGCGACGCCGGCCTTTATTGTTTTTTGCTACCTCGTACTTGACGATAATGGATCTGTCTTCAACCATGGTAGCGTTCAGACCGGCAATAGCCGCCCTGGCTTCATGGCCTTCCATTTCAATAAAACCAAAGCCTTTGCAGGCCCCGGAAAACAGATCCTTCACCAGTTCAACAGAACGTACAGTGCCAAACTGGGAAAACAATGCAGTCAGAGATGCTTCTGTTGTAGTGGGCGGCAAACTGCCGACAAAAAGTCTTTTCATGAATATCCCCGCAATGGTAAAAAAACAAGCCCCGCTAGTGCGGGGCTTGTTCTGATCAGATCTTGTTAGCTTGCGCTATCAGGCTTTTACGTTCAGAGCCTGTGGACCCTTGGGACCATCTTCAACTTCAAAAGTGACTTCCTGACCCTCAGCAAGGGTACGAAAACCTTCACTTGCGATCGCAGAAAAATGTACGAATACATCCTTGCTACCATCAGAAGGAGAAATAAAACCAAAACCTTTAGATTCGTTGAACCATTTGACAGTACCTGTCGCCATAATAATTACCTCTTGGAAATTAGAAATTAATAAAAGTGTTACAAGTTTTACGAGGTAATGAACAGGAGATACTGAATGAGAACTTCCGACATGAACCAGGATATAAATTGTAGCGCGTGGAGTGTAACTGCATATTCACATCAATCACCAGCTTTTTTTAGCCAAAACACGAAAATAATGACTAATTTCGAAGCTTATGACTGAATACGGGCAAAATTATCGGTATTTGGCCTATACATGCAGTCTTTGCTGAAGCAGGCTGTGGATAAAGGACCAGTGAAACATGATTCCGGCAAGAACCGCCAGGTGAAATAACTCATGCGGCCCAAGCACCCCGGGGATAACTACCGGCAAGCGCAGAAACTCCAGGCTGGCTCCAACTGTATAGGCCAGCGCACCATAAAGCAGTGGCTTGATGATTTGAAATCCATGCAGCCGATGCGCGAGAAAAGCAGTCAATACACCTATCCACCCAAGGCCCAGGTAAAACATCAGGCCCACCCATTCCGCCATGTCATTGAAGAATATTGATTTCAACGTTATGCCGGTGATCGCTAGCGCCCAGATCACAAACAATATGCCCCAGCGCCAGAAACCCCTGAATAAAATCCCATGAATCGGGGTAAACGTTCCCGCAATGAGCGCAAAGATTGCCGCATGATCGAGACGTTGCAGAACCATGCGCGCACTGCTGCCATACTCTAGCAGGTGGAACACGCCACTCATGGACAATAGAAACACGACCGACAGCACAAACACCCCGGTGGTCCAGACTGCCACCACTCCCGACTGAAGTTTTGCGTAATGCACAAGCCTCACCCCGAAAACAAGAAACAGGACGGCACCCGTTAAATGAGTAACGGAACTAAGCGGGTCAGTGAACCCGGGCATTGTTATAACTTCCATGGGCTATGGTTTTTTACCAGAATAATAATCGCATTCTATATATGCGGATTGTAACAATCGCCATCAGTTCGGCCAGTTCAATCGATGCCCAGAAATTCCTGTATCGCCGGGTAATACCGATCACTGAAAGAAATAGAGTTATGCCCGGTGTCCGGCAGGACAACTATGGTTGCCTGGCCTGCAGGAAAAGCAGCGGCGAGTTCATGGGCATGAGACGGCATAACGATCCGGTCATCTGCGGCCACCAGTATCAATGTCTGTTCCCGGATATGGGGAACG
>JBFFRZ010000281.1:0-2906 GCA_041572715.1 Gammaproteobacteria bacterium | reverse complement strand
TCACTGTAGAATAAAATAACCGGCAAGCGACAATGCGCCTGTTTCTGTCTGACCTGCATCTGCATGACAGCAGGCCTGAAATAACACGGCTGTTTTGCGACTTTCTGCGTTCAGAAACCTTGCTTGACGCATCCGAGGTCTTCATTCTCGGAGACCTTTTTGAATTCTGGGCCGGGGATGATGCAGGCGCTTACCCCGATGTGCTCGATGCCATGGCAAAAGCCGCTGATTTTGGCATCAGGTTTTATTTCATGCCGGGTAACCGCGATTTCCTTGTCGGAAAAGAATTTGAAAAACGCTCCGGATGCCAGTTGTTATCTGACCCTTCGGTCATCACGGTAGACCAGGAACGCGTGCTGCTCATGCATGGCGATACGCTTTGTACCGATGACATTGACTACCAGGCGTTCAGAACCAAGGCCAGATCTGATGAATGGCAAAAACAGCTCCTTTCCATGCCACTGCCAGAACGACTCCAGTATATTCATTCCTTGAGGGAATCCAGCAAGGAATCAATCCAGCAAAAAACTGATTTCATCATGGACGTCAACCAGCAAGCAGTAGAACAAACAATGCTGCAACATGACTGTCGATTACTGATTCATGGACATACGCACAGGAAAGCAATCCATCGCCTGACGATCAACGACAGGCCCGCTGTCAGAATTGTACTGGGTGACTGGTATGAATCCGGCAATATATTACAGCTGAACTCGGTCGCTGATTACCGGTTTATCGATTTATCGCCGTTTGCATAAACCTGTTTCAGCATTGTCAGGCTGGCGCTGAATGATTTGTGCCGCCGGCAGGATTACGGTGTATATCCGGGAATATTATTCTCATCAACCTCGGTAATCTGTTCCGGCCCCAGAAATTTTCTCGCATAGTCCAGGTAAACCTTGTTGCGGATAAATATGTCAAAAATATCCGGATCGATATGGCTATCCTCTTTCATAAAACCGAGAATCCTAACGGCCTCTGTCAGGTTCTTGCCGACCTTGTAGGGTCTGTCCCTTGCGGTCAGGGCTTCAAAAATATCAGCGATCCCCATGACCCTCGCCTGCACGGACATCTCGTCCCTCGTCAGTCCCTTGGGGTAGCCCTTCCCATCCATACGCTCATGATGACCACCGGCATATTCAGGTACCCGCCGCAGATGTTTTGGAAATGGCAGGGATTCCAGCATCTTGATGGTGACAGAGATGTGATTGTTGATGACCTCACGCTCCTCAGCAGTCAGGGTGCCCTTCTGTATCGTCAGGTTATAAACCTCATTGTCGCTCAAAAGTGGCTCTATCTCGCCTGTAGGGCCCTTGAATTCATGCCGTGCGATCTCTCTGACCCTGTGCTGGTCCTCATCCTTCATGAATTCCCCGCCGACATTGCTGCGACGCAGAAATTCTCGCTCCTCGTCAAGCTCGCGGATTTTATCCTGCACCGAAGAGTGTTGAAGTAATGCCGCTGTGTCCAGGTCTGTATGCTCAGCCAGCACCTCACCAAGCGCATCAATCATGATATCGCGCTTGAGTATTTCAAATCGGGTATCAACCAGCTTGATGCGATCATAGATCGTCTCGAGCTTGGTGGCCTTGTCAACCACGTATTCAGGTGTAGTAACTTTACCGCAATCATGTAACCAGCCGGCGATCTTAAGTTCATAAATATCATCATCGGTCATGGTGAAATCAGCCAGTGGCCCTGTTTTGGTATCACTGATTGATTTGGCCAGCAGCAAGGTCAGTTCCGGTACCCGGTTGCAGTGACCGCCCGTGTAGGGTGATTTTTCGTCAATTGCCGCAGCGATTAGCTGGATAAACGATTCAAACATCAATCGTTGTTCTTCGATCAGCCGGTTATTGGTGATCGCTACCGCAGCCTGTGAGGCCAGGGATTCTGCAAATCGCTGGTCATTTTCTGAAAAGCTGATGACATCCCCAGACTCGTCATCGATAGCGTTAAGTAATTGCAGTACCCCGATTACCTCACCCTGGTGGTTTTGCATGGGCAAGGTTAAAAACGATTTGGAACGGTAACCGGTTTTCTCATCGAAGGCCTTGGTTCCGGAGAAGTCGAACCCCTCAGCATCATAGGCATCGGCGATATTAATGGTTTCCTGCTTGATCGCGACGTGTGCTGCAATCATTTGCAAATTTGGCTCTCCGTCCTTGTATAGCGGCAGTGGTTTGAATGGCACCGGGTCAGCGGAGACACCGCCTGACTTCAGGCCCAGAGATTTGGTACGAACGATCTGGAATTCCAGTTCATTCTGGTCATTTACCGTGTAAAGCGTCCCTCCATCGGCATTGGTAATTTCCTGGGCGCCATCCAGGATCATTTCCAATAGACGATCCAGGTCACGTTCGGCGGACAGGGCTACGCCTATTGCATTAAGGTTCTCGAACCGATTGAGAATATCTTGCGAGTTTTGTTCAGCCATTTGTTTTTGTTCATCCGCTCCACTTGAATAGTGACACAATTACGGGCTTGTTCAACCACAGAAACTGATAACACAATTCTAATCCATGCAAACGGCTAATGTCGTTTTATGTGAAGAAATTTACCTGTTGATCGAGGGTCTGGAATGACTATTTGGGAACAGCACGTTAGCGCATAAAACCAGCGTGACGCCACTACTAGCCAGGCCTGGTGCAGTACAGCCGAAACATCTAAACAATATTTTTCTGTACTATTATATTTATAATCATATAGTTACATAATTTTCTTGATAATATTTCTAGTTATGCTACATTCGATTGAAATGGAGGAGTGTGGCGATTGACGAAATTTAATCGTTGCCACTGGAGAATGTAAACATGAACGAGAAACGGGGAAATTATCGCTCTACCGTGCGTGTGCCGATGAAAATACGGCATAAGTCTTTCGGCACGCTTGACGTCAACAGCCGG
>JBFFRZ010000280.1:0-2907 GCA_041572715.1 Gammaproteobacteria bacterium | reverse complement strand
GATCTGGGTGACGGCATCCTTTATCGCCTGCGTAACCTGTTAGCGGTATTTGTCAGTTCTGTCCTGTATTTCGTGCTGGTCTATCATTTGACTAACCTTTACGCGACCGAGCACCATGGCATCGAGTCATTCATTCTGCTGGGTGAAAACGGCGGCGGAAAATACTCGGCTATTTTCTGGTGGTTACAAATTTTATTAGGGTCTGTCGTTCCCCTGGTTATCTGTTTTACTGCTCTTGGAAAACAGCGCCTGATGATTGGAATCGCCTCAGCATTGGTAATCATTGGTGGTCTTGCTCAAATGTACGTGATCATTATAGGCGGGCAGGCCTACCCACTGGAAATCTTCCCGGGTATGGAAGTTATTAGCAGCAGCTTCATGGATGGCGTTCCGGCCGCTTATTCTTCATCTCTGCCCGAATTTCTTCTGGGTAGTGGCATGGGTATTGGTCTGACGCTGGTTTTGGTGGTGATTGGAATCACCGTGCTGCGCTTCCTGCCGGAAAGTCTGGCTGACGAAGTGATCGACCCCCATTATGTGGCCGAGCCCGAAGAGGCCAAGGCTTAAGCCAGCGGCTAAAACTTCATTCCCTGTCAGTTTATATGCGGGGCATAAACCATGTCCCGCATACTAATATCCGCAGCCCACAAGTCTTCGGGCAAAACCACGCTGAGTATTGGCCTGTGCGCGGCTCTTTCTCATCGAGGGTATCGGGTGCAGCCATTCAAGAAAGGCCCTGATTATATAGACCCGCTCTGGTTGACCCAGGCATGCGACTCTCCCTGTTATAACCTGGATTTCAATACCCAGTCACTGGAAGAAATTACAGACACCTTCTGCCGTTCACCAGGCGCGGCTGACATTCGCTTTATAGAGGGTAATAAAGGGTTGTTTGATGGAGTCGATCCATTGGGCAGTGACTGTAATGCAGCACTGGCGAGGCACCTCGATGTCCCGGTCATACTGGTGATTGATGTGCAGGGGATTACTCGCGGCGTGGCACCGCTGATTATGGGCTACCAGCAGTTTGATCCTGAAATTAATATCATCGGCGTTATTCTGAACAAGGTCGCGGGTGACCGGCATGAAAGAAAACTCAGGCAGGCACTGAAGGAGTATACCGAGGTGCCTGTGCTTGGCGCAGTTCGAAAGCATGAAGAACTGGTTATTGATGAACGCCACCTGGGCCTCGTGCCCAGTAACGAGCATGATTACGCAAACCGTAAGATTGAGCTGCTAAGACAGCATATAGAGCAGCAGGTGGAGGTCGATGAATTGATACAGATGCTGGATATTGGTTCTGCCAGCGAATTTCCCGGGCAGACGGCTGCCGGCGTTGAAGCAAAAATGAAAATTGGCATTGCGCAAGATTCCGCGTTTGGATTTTATTACCAGGATGACCTGCAGGCATTCACCGGGCTTGGAGCCGAGCTGATACCGGTTGATCTGATTCACGATCCGCATTTGCCTGAAATTGACGGTCTGTTTATCGGCGGGGGATTTCCTGAAACTCACATGAAGGAATTGAGTCAGAATGAATCAATGCGGCAATCGGTCAGTAATGCTGTGCAGTCCGGGTTGCCGGTGTATGCTGAGTGCGGCGGCCTGATGTACCTGTGTCGCGATATCGACTGGCATGGCCAGAAATTGCCCATGGCCGCGGCATTGCCTGCTGATGTGGTCATGCATGAGAGGCCGCAGGGCAGGGGCTACGTCAAACTGAAAGAAACAGAACATCACCCATGGATCAGTCCATCAGACAGAATTGTCCCGGCACATGAATTTCACCACTCGAGTCTGCAGAATATTGGTAATGAAGTACAATTCGCCTACGACGTCATTCGCGGGCGTGGAATACATGGCGGCAAAGACGGGATCGTATATAAAAATACTCTGGCTGGTTACGCTCATTTGCGTGACACTCATTGCAAGCACTGGGTGTCGGAATTTTTATCGTTTGTGAAAAACAGTAAGGAAGGTTGTTGATTATGGTAATTGAAGTAACAGAGGCCGCCCGTATCATGGTGGAAACTGCCGCGAAGGAATCCAATGCGGTTGGATTGCCTTTACGTATTGCAGCGGTGCGTACCCCGGAAGGCGGGCTGGATTATCGAATGGGTTTTGATGAGGAAGGCGTCAAGGACGGAGACAGTCAGGATGCTGCGGGTACGGTCATGATCGTGGTCTCTGCAGAAGATCAACCATTACTCGACGGTACCAGGCTTGATTATGTTGAAATCGAGCACGGTGATCATCGTTTTATCTTCGATAACCCCAATGATCCGAGTCATTCGAAAAAGAAACAAAAATAATTTTATTTCACACAGGATGCCAGAAGATAATTTATGAGACCGGCCCAGTTACATAGAGTTTTAAACCAGGAATTCGAGAGTGCCGAGCATGGGCACCATACACCCGTGATGTTGTGGGGGCCACCGGGTGTGGGTAAATCACAGCTGATTGGCCAGATAGCTCGTGAGCATGGTGTCAAGGTTATCGATATTCGCCTTTCCCAAATGGAGCCATCTGACTTGCGGGGTATCCCTTTTCGGGTCGAGGATACAGTTGAGTGGGCAGTGCCCGCCTTGTTACCGGACGTTAACCGTCATGGTGGAAAGGGCATCCTGTTTCTGGACGAGATTACATCTGCACCGCCGACTGTATCAGCTGCAGCATACCAGTTAATACTTGATCGGCGCCTCGGTGAATATGAAGTACCGGAAGGCTGGGTGATTTTCGCTGCGGGCAACCGGCAGGGCGACCGTGGTGTAACCTATACGATGCCTGCACCATTGGCGAACCGGTTTTCACATTATGAATTCGATGTGCATCTCGATGACTGGGTAGCATGGGCGTGGAGTAATCGGATCGATGAGCGCGTGATCGCGTTTCTCAGGTTCCGCCCGG
>JBFFRZ010000279.1:0-2942 GCA_041572715.1 Gammaproteobacteria bacterium | reverse complement strand
TACCAGGTTCTTTACCGGACTGAGCGCATCGGCCATCACACATGAATCCCTGATCAGCGCCCTGGCATATCGGTCTTTTTTGATGTACGGGTTACTGCCCCATACTCCCTTTCTCACTCCATTACCGGCAATGGCCATAATATATGCGGCGCGACAATCTGAATTGATGAAAAAAGAGAAACGATGTATCTGAATCATCACGGTCTGCGGCTGATCGGGCTGCGTACATACTTTCTGCGTAGATATTTGAAGAAAAAGGACAAAACATATGGATATATTTTGTAATCCTCACATCCCCGACCGAAAAATGATAACTTACTGATTATTATTGATTTTATATTGAATATCGAACGTAATCTTTTATTTTTCTGCATCCAGTTATTCTTTGCCCTTTAGCTGCAGTATCCGCCCCAACAATGCTACGCTAAGGATAATAAAACCATATGGGTAAGGCATTACGCCGGAAAAAAAAGCCCCCAGAGTCGTAAGCAACAATAGCCCGATGATGGTGAGCGGAATATCAAATTTTGTTTGCCAGGACATGACTCGATTCCTCAATACCGGTTACGTGAAATATTAGCAATGATAGCCCTTTCAAACTGTATCATTGCGATCATGAGGTTCTTGCTTCGAATTATATTTGCATTCACGTTAATGATAGCCGGGGGAGCCGATGTTATGGCGATAGAAGAGGCGCAGTACATCGTTAGGGAAAAAGAAGGCAAGTTTGAGGTTCGAGACTATTCGCCACATATCCTCGCTGAAACCATCGTAGAAGGCGATCTTGAAGATGCTGGCAGTAATGCATTTAACAGGCTTTTTCAGTATATCTCCGGTAACAACCAGATACAGGCTAAGGTAGATATGACGGCACCAGTTTCCCAGAAATCCGAGAGCAAGAAGATTGCCATGACAGCCCCGGTTGGTCAGCAACGCACACAGGAACAATGGGCCGTAAGTTTTATGATGCCAGCGTCTTATACGATAGAAATACTGCCCGAACCGCTCGACCCGAAAATTAGCTTACGCGAAGTGCCTGCACGAACGATAGCCGCGGTACGCTATTCCGGCTTCTGGAGCGAGAAAGGCTATCTAAAAAATAAATCAGAGTTGGAGTCGTGGATTGCGAAAAAGGGACTCAAAATTGTTGGTGAACCAATTTGGGCCAGATACAACTCCCCTTTTTCGCTTTGGTTCTTGAGGCGCAATGAAGTTTTGATACCAGTTACGATTGAATAAGAGTCTGGTCCCATGAGAATACCGAAGAAAAATACACAGCAGCTGGAGGAGTCACCTCGTGAGTTTTACTAAATTCAGCGCGGTCGCCAGTATCTTACTGGGTGTAGCAGCGATCCTCCTGCCTTATCTTTTTGGGACCCTCGCGGTTATGATGCTCGGCGGCGTAATTCTGGCCAGCGGCATTCTGGCGATGTTGTACATCAGTGCCGCGCGTAAGGAAGGAATCCCTGTCAGTGTTTTAGGCCCGTGGGTACAAATGATTGCCGGGGTGATTCTACTGATCTGGCCGGAACTGGCCTTATGGATCGTGGCCGTCATTCTCGGAGCGGGTCTTATCCTCAACGGCATTACAGGCCTGACTGCTTTAAGCGACTCAGACGTCGTTAACCCGCCGGTTATTCTCAAAATCGGACTATGGACGAGCATTATACTTGGCGTAATGATAATCGTTCTGGGGAGCACTGGCTCCGCCATACTGCTTGGTCTGATCCTCGGTATTGCCTTGATCAGTACCGGTCTTCAACAGTGGCGGTTGGCTGTTCAGGCCCATCAAACTATTGAATAACTATTACTTTTGTCTACCGGCCACTAACAGGGTCTTGATCACTGAAAAATCAATAGCCAGTAATAGCCTGTGCCAAAGACAAGCACAGCAAATATCAGGTTCGGGACTATGAAAACTCGCCCGACAAAAATCATAAGCGGTGCGAATAATATAAAAAAAATATCCTGAATATAACGTGATTCAAGCACCCCCCCGGTCAACAAGTCATCTTCTTGATTATAAAGCCCCAACCAGCGTTTTATGAGTTTTGTTCTTTGCAGGACCAAGGTTTCGCCCTTTTTAGCTTCGTGGCAGGTGTCTCGGTCTGTTGTGCGAGTATAAGTTCCACTGGAGAACTGCAAGGTGAGATCGCATACACGATTCTTGTAAACTCTGCGCTCTTCATAGGAAACAACTTTGACTTGCTCCGGGTTAGACCTGAGTATGGTTATATCGATAAAGACGATGAAAGCAGTTGCCCAAAGGAACAGCCATAAGGGCAATCTAACTTGGTGATCTCCATCTTTCGGGCCATAAACCTTCCGAAGCCACTTTATCCCGATTCTTTACCATTTATCTTCCTCTCACTTAAGCAGCCCACGATCACTCCAGATCGCATCCATCGAGTGCAGCCAGACGAGACCTGTCTTGTAGGAGTTCGTGCCCGGAAGGCAGCGGTGAACCCTGGTCGTGTATCCAGGACAACATATCCCTGATCACTACCTTGCCCTGTAAATCTCGTGACAGCATGTGATAGCCGTCGGGATAAAGCGCAAGGCGCCACCGGGATGCCGCCGTATCCGGCAGATTACTGTACATCTTGCAGAATGCAGTTGGTGGAATGATCTCATCATGTTCTCCATACAGGATCAGCGTTGGCATCCTCAACGCCTGGCTATTGTCGAGGGCGGCTTCCATCAGATTGGTCAGTCCGTAGATAGCATCGATGCGTGTCTCTTTGATGATCAACGGGTCCCGACCGAGTGCGCGCAGCATTTCATAGTTATCCGACGGCTCGATATCCAGGTCCTCACCAGTCACCGTCGTTTCCGGCACACCGGACCACGGTCCCCTCGTGCAGGGCGAACAGCTCCGACTCCCCCGTGGCCGGACCGGCTCTGGCGCACAAGCTCTCGGCCATCACCACCGCCCGGGGATT
>JBFFRZ010000278.1:0-2950 GCA_041572715.1 Gammaproteobacteria bacterium | reverse complement strand
GAAGCTGTCACTCTCTTCAAGTACGGCAGATATGCCGCCCTGGGCATACAGTGTGCTGGATTCCTCAAGCGTGGTTTTGGCAATGACACAGACGCTGAGGCTGGCATCCAGTTGTAGCGCCAGGCTGAGGCCAGCTGCTCCGCTGCCAATGATCAGTACATCAAATTGTTGGTCTGAATGGGTCAAATCTGCAGTTCAAAAGCTTACAATGGCCGCATGGTAACTTTTTTACACGTGAAAACGAACTTTAAGACGGACCCATGGTCTTTACTGGGGACAGTAGTGACTTGGCCCATGAAGGGGAAAGGGTAGCCTCTATGGGCGAACAAACAACTGATCAGGATTTAGTGGCTCGTGTACAGGCCGGCGACAAGCGGGCTTTTGACCTGCTGGTTCTCAAATACCAGAACCGCATCGTCAAGCTGGTGTCGCGTTTTGTACATGATCCGATGGAAGCGCAGGATGTGACCCAGGAAGCCTTTATCAAGGCTTACCGGGCGATAGGATCATTCAGAGGTGACAGTGCTTTTTACACCTGGTTATACCGGATTGCGAGTAATGCGGCGAAGAACTTTCTGGTTGCACAGAACCGTCGACCGCCGGCAATGGGAGTAGATGCGATGGAAGCTGAACAGTATGCGGTTGATACACGACTGAAAGAAACCGATACACCTGAAAGTATGATGGTCACTGATGAACTCAAGCAGGTGATCTTCAAGGCCATCGAGGCATTGCCTGACGATCTGAGAGAGGCCATTACCCTGCGTGAGATGGAATGTATGAGTTACGAAGATATCGCTGTGGTTATGGGGTGCCCTGTAGGAACCGTCAGGTCCAGAATATTCAGGGCGCGTGATGCGATTGATCAGAAGCTTGCCCCTTTATTGAGTTAGAAATGACGGTTAACACAGGTATACGAAAATGAACGATACAATCAAGGAACAGTTATCGGCTCTGGTTGATGGTGAATTGCCTGAGCAGGAGCGTGAACTTCTGCAGCGAAGACTGGCAGCAGATGATGATTTGCGGTCCACATGGCAACGTTATCATCTCATCCGTGATGCCATGCGTGAAAATTTGCCTGAGTTTGTTTCCAAAACAACCGTCAGCATCAGGGTGCCGGATAAGGATATGGCTTCAGCATCTCCAGGTACGGATCATGCGTCTGTGCTCAGGTTCGCAAGGCCGGTAGCCGGCATGGCCATTGCTGCCTCGGTTGCCATGCTTGCGGTATTCGGCGTGATCAGTAATCGTGATTTACTATCGCCCGCGCCGGCGCCACAGGTCGCTGCCAGCAAACCATCCAGCCAGTTACCGGAAAACTTTATCATCGTTCCAAGGACCGGTTGGGAATCGGCCAGACCTGCCGTTGTTTCCCATCTGAACAGCTACCTGGTTGACCACAGCAGTTACTCCGGGTTCGGTGCGGCACAAAGCATTCTTCCCTATACGCGGGTCGCCGGATATGATCAGCCCATGCCGGACAAGAAGCTGGAAAAAGATGCTGGTAGTTCAAATTCTGATCGCAAGTAACCTTATTCAACACGACTCGCACAAATGCGTTCCCTGCTATTAGCACTGGTTCTCCTGACAAGCACTGCACAGGCAGACAATGTCGAGATGTGGCTCGAGAAGATGAATCAGTCGATTCACGAGCTCACTTACACGGGTACTTATGTTCACATCAATAACGATCAGATTGATACGATGCAGATCGTGCACCGTGCTGATGAAGAAGGCGAGCGCGAACGCCTGTTGTCCCTCAATGGGGAAGCGCGTGAAATCCTCAGAGACAGTGAGAAAGTAACCTGCATATTACCTGCGGACCAGTCGGTGATAATTGGTCATCATAAGACAGCCAGCGGGCTGCCAGCACTGGTGCCATCAGACGCAGTCGAATATGGCCGAAACTATAATATTGACTTGATTGGGCGGGACCGGGTCGCCGGGTATCCCACGGTAATCCTATCCGTGGTGCCTAAAGACAGGATGCGCTACGGTTACAGAATCTGGCTGGAAGAAGACAGCGGTATGGTTTTGCGCTCTGACATCATGGATTCCAACGCACGAGTTATTGAACAGATGATGTTTACAGAAATCTCATTCCAGACCCCGGTAACTAATGAGATGCTTGAGCCGACAGTTGCACATGACCAGTTTCGTGTCATTACAGAACAGTTACTCAGCACTGAGAGCGAAGCCTCGGCCGGGATGGATAACTGGTCATTTGTAAAAATACCTGAAGGTTTCAGGATTGCGGATCAATCCGTCAAGAACCTGCCAATGAAGAAGCACCCGGTTCGGCATTTTGTACTGTCGGATGGCTTCGCTACCGTGTCGGTTTACATTGAGAAGTCAACGACAGATGAGCAGGCGCTGAAAGGTGAGTCTAAAATGGGTAGTATCAACGCATACGGTCGCCAGGTGTTAGATTACCAGGTCACCGTGATGGGTGAGGTGCCCGAGCATACTGTGAAGCAGATTGCCGAGGCGGTCTCCAGGAAGTAGATCAGGTCATTGCAGGTAACATATTGATTTCACAGATCGTTGAAGTAGTAGAGACCAATGCCGGGTCGATGGTGATTAAGCCCGTGGAGCAGGGTTGCCAGACGTGTTCAAGCGGCGGATGCGGGGTGAGTAACCTGTCCCAGTTGTTTGGCAAGCGAGACTACTCGCTGAAGGTTGCTAACACCGGTGACTTCCGTGCGGGTGATACTGCCGAATTGTTGCTGGATGAATCCTTATTCGTTCGCTCTGTGAGTCTGCAGTACCTGTTACCGCTGGTCTGCATGATAAGCTTTGTCATGCTGACTTCGTTTATTACCTCAGAACTCGTCGTGCAATCCGTTGCGGCCCTGGTTGGCCTGGTTATCGGCGTTTTCATATCGCGGTTCCTGATAAGATTAAGTGAAGACCAGGTTGGCAACGCGCAATTGCACGTTCGCCGTAT
>JBFFRZ010000277.1:0-2961 GCA_041572715.1 Gammaproteobacteria bacterium | reverse complement strand
CTACGAGATCAAAAACGGCAAACTGCTCGGAGTCAACAGGACATCAAATGGCTATCGCCTGCCCAGTGAAGCAGAGTGGGAATGGCTGGCCAGGAAAGCCGGGCGCAAATCCCGAACACAATTCACCTGGGGAAATGAACTGGTGATTCCACCGGCTACCGGCAATATCGCCGATGAGGCAGCAAAAAGCTCGGTCTCCGTATACGTGCCGGGTTATAACGACGGTTATGCGCAACTGGCACCGGTAGCCAGTTTCAAACCGGACAAGGCGGGTCTGTATGATATGACCGGTAACGCGAGTGAGTGGGTGCACGATTATTATTCACTAGTGCCACCTGCTGAAAAGACCAGGGAGACAGACCCGCTGGGTGATGAACATGGCAGTAACCATGTGATAAAAGGTTCCAACTGGCGTTCCGGAACGCTGACCGAGTTACGCGCATCTTTCCGCGAAGGTGCCATCAGCGGCAGAGATGACACCGGCTTCAGAGTGGCGAGATACCTGCATGGAGAACAATAATATGAAAACCATTCGATTATCCAGAAAGAGGCTCATGGTTGTGGCGATTGTTTTATGCGGCATGGCCCTGTTGGGATTGACGATTGTTCAGGCCAGAACCTCGTCAATCAGCCTGGATTCACCCGTTTCTTTTCCCGTGGATATATAACATGTCTCAAACTATCAAAAGCCTGATTGCGCTGGTGGTATCGATCGTCATTATTCATTTGATCTACGCCGGCGTGATACGGCCGCAGGCGGAAATTGTGACCGAGGCTGCCAGGCAAATTGGCAAGACTACGCCACGTGAACTGGTGGTCATCCTGAAAGATTACGAGCAGGAAATCTGCCTGATCCTGATGCTATGGGGCACTTATCTGATCGCGGTAAAGATGATCGGTCTTTTGAAGGAAAGATACCTGTTTACCGTTGACCTGCTGGAGCCGGCGCTGGACGAGACGCAGGACATGCGCGATGCACTGGTTGCACTTGATGAGTTACCGGGCGATGTCAGGCAAACGCCGCTGGTGCAAACATTAACGGCAAGCGTCAGGCGTTACCTGATTACCGGGGATGTACAGAACACCTCTGACGCCATTCAGTCGAGTGTCGAGGCACTTGCACTGAAGCTTGAAGCCGAAAACTCAATGATCCGTTACCTGATATGGGCAATCCCCTCCATAGGCTTTATCGGAACGGTAAGGGGTATTGGCCAGGCACTATCGCAGGCTGACCTGGCCCTGGCCGGTGACATTACCGGCATGACGGACAGTCTTGGTGTGGCATTCAATTCCACCTTCGTGGCCCTGCTGATCAGTATCATCCTGATGTTTCTTTTGCATCAACTGCAAAGACTGCAGGATGACGCGGTTGTTGATACGCAGGCCTATTGCGAGAAGTTTCTGCTGACCCGGATCAGCCGGTAGGTTTCAAACTGTATAACAGGCGCAAACCACAGGGGCTTAACCTTGCCTTCATTGACATCATGTCATGCGGGCTGGGCGCGATCGTGCTGGTATTCATACTGGTAAAGCCTGATATCGGCGTTACATCCACGCAGGAAACCGGCAAGCTTCACGCGGAACTGGAGCACTTCAGCAGGCAGGAACAGGACATCACGAGCAGTATTCAACAATTACAGGCCCAGGCTGGGGAACAACAGCAGCAGAATCGGTCACTTGATACTGAAATCGCACAATTGAGGGAGCAGGTATTTGCCAGCAAGCTGGAAATTGCGCAGAAGCAGGCCCGGTTATCCGCCGTGAAACAATCTATAACTGAAAAGCCGCGTATTCACTCCAGTGACATCATCGTCGATGATAATATCGGGGAAGAGGAATACCTTATCGGGCTGACAGTTAAAGGCGCGCGCATCGGGTTCCTGGTCGATAGCAGTGCATCCATGACCGACGAACTTCTGATCGATATCATCAGGCGAAAATCCGGCAGTGACCAGGCCAAAAAGGCGGGGCCAAAGTGGAACCGGACCAAAAAGGCGGTACGCTGGCTGGTTGGACGCCTGCCAAAATCTTCCCATGTATCAGTCGTGAGTTACAACGATAACGCTGAATTCCTGGGGGGATCCGCGTGGCATGAGTCGAATGACCCTGCTGCACTGAACGGCATATTGGACGAGCTGGAAAAGCTCGTCCCGAGCGGGCCGACTGACTTGCATAAGGGACTGATGAAAATAAAGTCGCTGGATCCTAAAATTACTGACTTATATGTCATCACCGATGGTCTGCCCACAACCGGCCAGTCAAACTATTCAAGGCTGAATCCTTTTTCAGGCTGTTTTTCACTACTGGGACGTAGCAACACGATATCAGGAGAATGCCGGGAAAAACTATTCAGGCAAACCATACGAGAAACCTCTTTCCGCCACAGGGTGACCGTGAATGTCATCATGCTTCCACTGGAGGGTGATCCATTGGCTTCCCCGAATTACTGGGCGTGGACATCAGCTACCGGTGGCCTGTTGATCAGTCCGGCCAGCAACTGGCCATGAGAAAAAAACACGACAGTCGCGACCTGCAGGTTTTTAACCTGTCTTTCCTGGACGTGGTTTCATGCGGTTTTGGTGCCGTGATCATGCTGGTATTGATTTCGCATACATCTGAAAGCACAACAATCAACGAAGACGGCGTTGTTGCCGGCCTGCTAAAAAACATCTTTGAGTATGAGCAGCGAATTGAAGACAAGCGTAACCGGCTACAGTCTCTGCGGGAACAGCTCTCCGCAGAACGCAGCAGGGCGGATGCGCTGAACACTGCGCGTACACAGTTGCAGCATCGGGCCGAGACCGACAGGACAAAACTGGAAAAGCTGGGAGAAGATGTGCAGGGGCTGGAGCTTGTGGAGTCTTCACTGAAACGGGTATCCATTACACCGGATACGGCAATGCAAAGAGGCCCCATGTCCGGTGGTATACCGGTCGACAGTGATTACGTGATCTTCATTAT
>JBFFRZ010000276.1:0-2985 GCA_041572715.1 Gammaproteobacteria bacterium | reverse complement strand
TCCATTTCGACCGCAACCTTGCTGCGCTCGGTCCAGAGGAAGCGCTTTGTGGTCAACAGGCCATGCCCAACAATGAGCAGCATCAGCGGCACCATCAACGGTAGCCAGGTAGCGCCGCTGACCATCAGGTAAAACTCACTGATAAACAGGGTCAACACCAGCAAACCTGTTATACCTGCTGCAAGCGAGGCACTTAGCCTGGGTAGTAACACAATGAGGTATATTGCTACGAGCAGCACCGCCAGTAACTTGACCAGGTAGCCCCAGGATGGCGTTACGAAAAAATCTTCCTGCAGGATACTGGAAACAGAATGGGCAAGGGTTAGGACCGGGTGCATGGCCTCATCTACCGGCGTCTTCTGCGGTGTAGAAATTCCGGCGGCGGTCTGGCCAATCAGAACAATCTTGTTTTTATACTTGCTGACAGGAATCTTGCCGGTCGCAACATCGAAAAATGAATCGGTGACAAAAGCCGGCGAGCCATCTTCGCGATCGGAATAGAAGAAAGTATTCATCTGCAGGCCGGGATCTGTGCTGATATTGAGATTTTTCAGGCTCACGCCCTCACCCAGTCTGACCTGGATATCTTCCGGCTTGAGATTAAGTGACTTTGCGGCCACCATCAGCGAGAAGGACGGGTAATAGTCACCGAAATAATCCACCACCAGTGGCTCCTTGCGTATCCCCCCATCAACATCCAGTAGCTGATTGAGGTGCGCTACCCCGGAAACCTGGGTGCCAAGTTCCGGAATCGGATAGAAAGCTGCCAGTGCCGGTACCGGAAATTCTCCAAGTTCAGCCGCACCTATGTTGTCAGTCTGGTTACGAATCACATTGGCCGTGACATATTCGGGTAACGGCTGATCCGGATTTCCCTGGGGGGCGCCCAGTTCGAACAGCATGGGTAAAATTACGTTACCCGCCGTAGAAATGCTTTGCGCCAGCAACTTGTCCTGGTTTAGCGCCTGCCCGGCTTCCTGAAGGTACAGACCGAGCTTCTGGATATCATCTGCCAATCTCTCTTTGAGACTGCTCTGACCATAAAATTTTGCCAGGTCCTGCAGTTTGACGTAGATCGGCGCCTGCTTCTCCTTCTCGGGCACTGCGGCAAGATTGTTATTCAGATCATCCATCTGCGACTTCAGCGACACGGTGTCTTCAAGTGCCATTGAACCGAGTGATGACTGGGCATAGAAGGACTGAATGGCTTTTACATATTCTGCTCCGGCATCCTGCTGGGCCTCGGTAAAGAGTATTGTGGGCGCGATCACCCTGGCCCCCGCCTCATTCAGTGCGGCCAACATCTGTGCGTGAATATCCCTGGACCACGGCCAACGACCGAGGTTGGCAATGCTGATATCGTCAATCGCTATGATTGCAATGTTGTCCGCCGGAGTTCTGTCGCTGGATGCAACGCCTACATCATAGGCCCAGCGCTCTATGCCCTGTATCGCAGCTGAGCCAGAGAAGAACATGAAGACAATTGTGATTATGAGTCCCGAGAACCAGTCTGATTTCCAGAACACGCGCTTAGCCATTTAATCTCCCTTTAGGGAAATGTTATTATCTTTTAATTTTCAATATGTTATAGCGCAAGACAGACACTTAACATCAGCCTGAATGGTAAGCGGTAATCGATAGTGGCGCAAGGTCTTTATTAATTTCAAAACAATAACTTAGCCGCTGTTACTTATTGATCGATAATTCCCTGTCCAGAACAGCCTTGATCTCTGATTCAACCTCTTCAATCGACTGGCCGGCATCAATGACACGATAGACCTCGGGTAATTGCCTGGATCGCTCCAGGTAGGCTTCACGGACACGTTCGAAAAAATCGATACCCTCACGTTCAAACCGGTCCAGCTCCCCCCGCTTGCGGGCCCTTTCCAGGCCTGTCGCCACTGGAAGGTCGAGATATATGGTCACGTCTGGTCTGTGTTCACCCTGTACGAGATGCTCCAGATCCATGATGAGTGATTTATCCATTTGCCTGCCACCACCCTGATAAGCATAGGTGGCATCGGTAAATCGATCACATAACACCCACTGACCACGTGCCAGTGCCGGTAAAATTTTTTGCTGCAAGTGTTCAGCACGCGCAGCAAACATCAGGAGTAATTCGGCTTTAACCGACATCCCTTCATCTCGCGGGCGTAACAATATTTCACGGACCTCTTCGGCGAGAGGCGTGCCCCCCGGCTCCCTGGTGACCACGAGTGATATTCCTGCGGCTTCGAGATAATTCTGGATAAACGCCAGTTGGGTTGACTTGCCGGCTCCCTCAACCCCTTCTACCGTGATAAAAAGACCTCGTTGACTTTCCAATTGACTATTTCCCCAACTGATAACGTCGCACTGCGCGGTTATGCTCTTCGAGCGTTTCGGAAAATTGATGACTCCCATCACCCCTGGCGACAAAGTACAGGCTATTACCATCGGCCGGGTGCAGACTGGCAAATATGGCTTCCTTGCCGGGTAACGCAATTGGCGTTGGCGGTAACCCAAAGCGCGTATAGGTATTGTACGGGGTATCCTGCTTGAGATCCTTGCGTCGTATATTGCCGTCAAAATTCTCGCCCATACCATAGATTACCGTGGGGTCGGTTTGCAGTTTCATGCCTTTTTTCAGGCGTCGTATAAACACGCCGGCTATGGTCGGTCGTTCTTCGGCGAGTCCCGTCTCTTTCTCTACGATCGAAGCAAGCGTCAATGCGTCATATGGTGATTTCAATGGCAGGCCCTCATCGCGCTCAGGCCACTGAGCATTCAAATAATCCTGCATGGCCCGCCATGCTCGCCGCAGGAACTGGACATCGGTCATGCCTTCCGGGAAGTGGTAGGTATCGGGCATGAATTGGCCTTCGGGATGCACATCCGGCAAAGACAATGCCCGCATGATTTCCTTGTCGCTGAGCCCGTCAAGACGCTTCTGAATTTCCGGATGCTGATGTATTGCTGCCAGCATCTGTGTGAAATTCCATCCCT
>JBFFRZ010000275.1:0-3020 GCA_041572715.1 Gammaproteobacteria bacterium | reverse complement strand
TCGGTGGTGGTGATACCTCGATTGACGTCGTCTCAGTGGCACGCAGATTAGGGCATATTTCGCATACTAACCCTTCAGACAGACCAGAACTGGTCGTGCGTGACGGCTATGTCGCACACGACTCGGCTGTTGCAGCCGCCCGCCAGGGTGCTGAAGTCACGCTGACCTCACTCTTCAAGCAGGAAGAAATGACTGCTGCAGAGCACGAAGTCAATGACGCCTTGACTGAAGGCGTAACCATCATGAACGGTGTAGTGCCGGTGGAAGTGATTCTGAGTGAGGGTGGTCGTGCGATAGGTCTGAAGATTGCACAGTGTAATCTGGAAGATGGTCGTCCTGTACCTATAGAGGGTACTGAAGAAATCATTGAAGCCGACCTGATCGTTTCTGCAATCGGCCAGGGTGGCGACATGGATGGCCTCGAAGCCATGGCAAACGAGCGTAACCTGATCGATGCAGACAAAAACTATGCTGTACCGGGCAAGCCAGGGCACTTTGTTGCCGGGGACATCATTCGCCCACACTTGCTGACGACTGCAATTGGCCAGGCTTCAGTAGCTGCAGATAGTATAGATCTGTATCTTTCCAAGCAGGATTTCGTTAAACGTCCCAAGGTCGATGTACATCACTTTGATCTCTTGAACAAGCTGATTGAAACCAATCATGCGCCATCGCATTTCGATGCAAGTCAGGCAAATGGCCCGCGTCCGATAGACCAGGGTCTGCGGGGCACATCAACCGGTAATTTTGCTGTGCACAATTTCGAAGACCGCTCAGAGGATGAAATCATCTCATCCGACATGATCTTTCTTGCGCATTTTGACAATGAGCCGCGTTACAAGCGCGAAGAGGAAGTCCCATCCTCTGATGAGGTGCTAGGCCACTTCAAGGAGCGTCTGATAGGGTTGCCTGAGGAGGCGGCAGTCAGTGAAGCCAAGCGCTGCATGAGCTGTGGACTATGTTTCGAGTGCGACAACTGCGTGATTTATTGCCCGCAGGATGCAGTATTTCGTGTCAAGAAGGACGAGTACACCACCGGGCGTTACGTTGATACCGATTACACCCGTTGTATTGGCTGCCATATCTGTTCTGATGTTTGCCCCACGGGTTACATCGACATGGGTATGGGCCTTTAGTACGGAAATGCAGATGAAATCAGTTATATCGCGCCTGTTGGTTATTGGTTTTGTGCTGGTTGCCGGCAATGCCGTGGCCGGTGATTCTTTACCTAAATGGCCGCAGCCGGCGGGTGAAAAATGCGTGGAACCAACTGATATCATGCGCCGAGAGCACATGGATTTTATCCTGCATCAGCGTGATGAGACCATGTACAAGGGCATACGTGGCACCAAGCATTCGCTGAAAGACTGCATAGACTGTCATGTTGGCTATGATGAAAAAGGCCAGGCTTTGCCGATTAACGCCAGTGGCCAGTTCTGTGAAAGTTGCCATACCTACACTGCTGTAAGTATTGACTGTTTCGGTTGTCACAGAACAACCCCGGTCGAAGACAACAAAATGCGTAAATCAGCCCAGGCCCTGCCTGCTGGCCATCCTGCTATTGGTATGACAGGCGTAAATCAGTAATAGACTAGAGATACTGATAATGAGTGAGAATATGACAGATCAGTCCAGGCGTTCATTTGTAAAAAAGGCGGCGGCCGGCTCAGCGGTAGCAACCATAGCACCGGGCGTCGTTTTATATAGCGTTGCACAGGCCTCTCGTGATTCGACTGAAGCGGTTACCGACAAGGTTCGTTGGGGGATGCTGATTGATGCCAACAAGTGTGTAGATGGTTGTACAGACTGTGTCGATGCCTGTCATACGGAAAATGGCGTGCATCAACTGGGCCGTCCGGCAACAGATGCTCAATGGATTCGCAAGGTACAACTCAGGGACAAGCAGACCGGTAAGCAATATGGCATTCCAATGTTGTGCCAGCACTGTGAACATCCTCCTTGCGTCGATGTTTGTCCTACCGGCGCTTCTTTCAAACGGGTGGACGGTATTGTGCTTGTCGACAAGCACATCTGCATTGGTTGTCGCTACTGCATGATGGCCTGTCCATACAAGGCCCGGTCATTCATCCATGAAGACGTTACAGATCAGGTGGCTCATGCGCCCCGTGGTAAGGGTACCGTGGAATCCTGCACATTCTGCGTACATAAGGTTGATGCAGGGGAAGGAACCACTGCGTGTGTTCAAGCCTGCCAGCATGGAGCGCTGGTTTTTGGTGATCTTCATGATCCGGACAGTGAAATCTCCACGGAATTAAAGAAATACCCAAGTCGTCAGCTTCGGGCCGACCTTGGCCTGAATCAGGGCGTACGTTACCGCAACATCTAACGCCCGGGTGGAAAACAGACTATGAAATCGATTACATACAAGCAGATTGAAGGTAAAAGTACCGGCTATTGGGTGTTGTTGGGGATACTCGCCGCCATGATGCTGGTTGGTTTTTCTGCAGCGATGTACATGGAACACCATGGGCATTATGTGACCGGTATGACCAACCAGGTTGTATGGGGTATGCCTCATATTTTCGCGGTATATCTGATCGTTGCTGCATCGGGTGCATTGAATGTTGCCTCTATCGCATCGGTCTTTAATAAAAAGGTATACAAGCCTCTGGCACCACTTTCTGCACTGCTTGCGATTTCCCTGCTTGCGGGTGGCCTGGCCGTACTGGTTCTGGACCTGGGTCGGCCGGACCGGTTAATTGTCGCCATGACATACCTGAACCTGAAATCAATCTTTGCCTGGAACCAGTTACTCTACAACGGCTTCTTCGTGATTGTAGCTATCTATATCTGGTTCATGCTCGAAAAGAAAATGAACAAGTATGTGAAAATTGCGGGTACGGCGGCGTTTATCTGGCGCCTGATACTGACGACCGGTACTGGATCAATCTTTGGTTTCCTGGTTGCTCGCCAGGGCTATGATGCCGCTATTATGGCGCCGATGTTCATCATCATGTCATTTGCCGCTGGCATGGCTATTTACATCCTGGTGTTGATGG
>JBFFRZ010000274.1:0-3038 GCA_041572715.1 Gammaproteobacteria bacterium | reverse complement strand
CCGGTCTCGATAACGGCTTCCTGTTTGTCGGCAGTAACGAGCCGTGGGTTAGAAATGACTTCACCCCGACCCTCGGCCTGCATGGCGGACAATTCCAGTTGCAGGACATAGGAACCCAGCTTGCCGACTGCCAGGCCAATGGACCCACCTGCCAGGGTTGATGGCAGGTCAACCAGCAGGTTATCTATACCATCATTGAATGATGTTACCTGGTTCTGGGTTGGGAATGAGTTGGGGTTGGCTGGCTGCGTACCACCGACTGTATAGGAGTTGGTATAATTACCGTTCGCATCAGGTCCAAAAGCTACATCGCCTGGACGTGCATTGATGACATCGGTCTTACCAAAGCCGAAGCGAACACCCAGGCTCTTACTGAAATCATCCGTTGCGGATACGATGCGTGATTCGATCAGCACCTGCCGGATCGGTACATCGAGTTCGGCGATTAATTCCCTGATTTCAGCTATCTGCGATGCGGTTTCGCGCACCAGCAGGGTATTTGTTCTTGGGTCTACCGTAATACTGCCGCGGCCAGACAGTAATGAACTACCTTCAGAGCTGATAATGCTCGAGATGTCAGCGGCATCGGCGTAGTTAATGGAGATGAATTCCGCGGTCAGGGGTTCAAGCTCTCGCACCTGCTGTGCCGCTTCCAGTTCAAGCCGTTCAGCGTTGGCAATTTCTGCGGCTGGGGCTATGAGGATGACATTACCGCTTTGACGTTGTGCCAGCCCTTTCGTGCGAAGAATGATATCCAGAGCCTGATCCCATGGGACGTTTTTCAGTCTGAGGGTCAGGTTGCCACTGACGGTATCACTAACGACTACGTTCAGGCCGGTGAAATCTGCCAGTAGCTGAAGCACGGAACGCACCTCGATATCCTGGAAATTGAGAGAGAGTTTTTCACCGATATAGACATTGCCCTTGCGTTTGGCGGCTTCTTCCTCCGCTACGTCGAGTGGCTTGACTTCAATGATGAACTGTTCGTTGGATTGGTAGGCAAGATGTTCATTTCTGGAGTCCAGCTTGATTTCCATGCGGGCGTTACCGCCTTTGTTGAAGGTATCTATTTCATACACCGGGGTAGCAAAATCGCGTACATCTAGTTTACGTTGCAGGGGTTGCGGTACGCTGGCGGAGAGAAAGTCGATAATCAGCTTATCTCCTTCCTGGCGCATATCTGCCGACGTCTTGGCCGATGGCAGGGTAATCTGCACCAGTCCTTCACCTTTTTCACCACGCCTGAAGTCGACGTTACGAATGCTGTTGTCACTCGTTCCGGCGGCGCTGATAACCGGGCTACCCATGGTATCGACCGTCTGGGTATTGGATCCACCCAGTGTGATGGTTATGTTGTTGCCACTGACTGAAGTCTCGTAGTTGGTCATCTGGGTCAGGTTGAGGACAACCCGGGTGCGATCCTTGGCCTCTGCGGAGCTGTAGCCACTAATTACGCCAACGCCGATATTTTTACTCTTATCAGCAAGCGCATTAGAGGTGTTCAGCAGATCCAAAGCAATCCTGGCCGGATCGTCGATGGTAAATACCATCGGTTCAGCTGCTGGCTCGGCCATCTCCAGCGTGATTTGTGCCGTATTGCCTGCCAGGCTGGAATAGCTGATGTTTTGCAGTGTATTCGCCAGGGCATAGCCTGTTGCCAGGGCGTAAAGGCATATACCAGTAAGCGCATACTTGAAGAGCCCCGAGAGGAAAGCACTTCCCTGATTGGCAGTGGCTTCTGTGTTATGGGTGGTTGGTTTCATTTTACTAGCTCTCCTGTTCGCTTTTATTCACTTAATGCGATGGTGGCGGGACGTTCCATATATGCGCCCATACCATTAGGTACAATTTCCAGGATATCTACCTGGTGTTCGGAAATGGATAGAATCTTGCCGTAGTTCTTACCCATGTAATTACCTGTTTTGACGCGGTGAATGGATCCTTCCGCATCCTTGATCAACGCCCACATGGTTGCAGACTGTTCCAGCGTGCCGACCATTCTCAGTGTATCGAGTGGATAGTCTTCCAGCGGCTCTTTCGTGTCACGCTCAGGTGGGCGGATACCGCTTCCTTCAATTGCGACCTCGGCTTGCTGTTGTACAAAAGCCGATTCCTCAAATGGGTCGCGTAGCTCGCCTGCTTCGTAGACATAGATTGGGTACGGCTTGAATTCAGGCAGGGGCTCAATTTTGGGCTTCTGGCTCGCGATAACATTATTCACGTACACCTGCAGGTCAGAATGGTCCGCACCAACACATGATGCCAGCACCGCGCATGAAGCAATAATTGCCAGAGTCCTGCCCACGCTGAACGACCGTTGCCTGGTTTGGAGATGGTTAGTGTCGCTATATCCCATGATTAACCCTCTTTCTCGTTCTTGGCGCGATAGGTTTTAGCAACCAAAGTCATGGTTAACTTTGAGCCGCCTTTTGCGGCCGCCTTCAGGTTAACGTTGTGCACACTTACGATACGGTTCAACTCAGACAAGCCGCTGACAAAATCACCAAACTCATGATATTTGCCTACGACGGTAATATTAATCGGGAACTCGACATAGAACTCCTTGACCAGCTCTGCCCCAGGTTTGATCAGGTCGAATTCCAGTCCCGCGCGCAGGCCGGCCTGCGATATGTCGATAATCAGCGAATCGATTTGCAGGTCCTCGGGAAGCTTGGAAAGCATGGCGCCGAAGGAACGTTCCATCTCTTTCAGCTGAGCCTTGTAAGCATCCAGGTTTGCGGCGAGTGCGGCCCTGCTTTCAAATTTGGGCTTGAGGTCTTTTTCAAGTGTCCTTTCCGCTTTTTTGAGATCCTGATCGAGCAGGGTAATTGGACGATAAAATCCGGCATCCCAGTAAATTCCAGCGGCTACGATGGCAGCAAATATGCCGATGAAGGTGAGCGCCTGTATACCGATAGGCCAGGAACCCGGATTGTTCTGGTCCAGCTTGCTGGTATCAAAGGCTGCTTTTAAGTCGATTTTAGCCATTAGCCTTCATCCTCTTCATTTTTCTTTCTGTTTGGGCTGTCCTGCTTCAT
>JBFFRZ010000273.1:0-3041 GCA_041572715.1 Gammaproteobacteria bacterium | reverse complement strand
GGAACATGGCCTTGCGATGGCTGCTGTTACGATTTAGCTGACGACCTGAATGACGATGACGCATGATAATTACTCTATAAATTCAGTTTAAAACTTCTCACCAATTACACGATTGATGAACTTTTATCTTCCAGACCCGCTGGCGGCCAGTTTTCCAGTTTCATGCCCAGGGTCAGTTCGTGCGATGCCAGCACGTCCTTGATCTCGGTCAGTGACTTCTTGCCCAGGTTCGGGGTCTTCAACAGCTCGACCTCGGTGCGCTGGATCAGGTCGCCGATGTAGTAGATGCTTTCGGCCTTCAGGCAGTTCGCTGAGCGAACGGTCAGTTCCAGATCATCAACCGGACGCAACAGGACCGGATCGATATCTGCCGGTTGCAGCCCCTCTTCTTCGGCCTGTGCTTCCCCTTCCAGGTCAACAAATACTGAAAGCTGGTCACGCAGGATGGTCGCAGAACGACGGATCGCGTCTTCCGGATCAATGGTGCCATTGGTCTCGATATCGATAATCAGCTTGTCGAGGTTGGTGCGCTGCTCGACACGTGCCGTATCAACCGTGTAGGTAACACGACGAACCGGGCTGAACGAGGCATCAAGCTGCAGACGGCCGATCGGGTTATCTTCCTCGGTATCACCACGGGCAATAACCGGAACGTAGCCGCGACCCTTTTCCACTTTCATGGTCATGTTCAGGCTGGTCTGGTCACCGGTGATATGTGCGATGACATGATCGGGATTGGCGATTTCCATGTCGTGGTCGAGCGTGATGTCACCCGCGGTAACGGGGCCAGGTGTACTCTTTTGCAGGGTAACCGTGGCTTCATCGCGCGCGTGCATAACGATCGCAACCTCTTTCAGGTTGAGCAGGATATCAATCACATCTTCATGCACACCTTCCATCGCGGTGTACTCGTGCAGAACGCCTTCGATCTCGACTTCAGTGATGGCACACCCGTTCATGGAAGACAGCAAAATGCGACGCAGCGCATTACCCAGCGTATGGCCAAAGCCGCGTTCCAGTGGCTCCATCATGACACGCGAGTGATTGCTACCGATGGTCTCGATATCAACGATACGTGGCTTCAGGAATTCGTTTACATTACCTTGCATGCTTAACCCCGGATGACAATTATTTAGAGTAGAGTTCGACGATCAGGTGTTCATTGATCTCGGCTGGCAGATCACTACGATCTGGGGCTGCCTTGAACACACCTTCGAACTTCTTGGGATCGACATCAACCCAGTCAACGTGACCAATCTGCTCAGCGATATCCATCGCTGCCTGGACACGTAGTTGTTTTTTGGCCTTTTCGGCGAGCGATATCTTGTCGCCTGCCGCAACCTGGTAGGAAGGGATATTCACTGCCTTACCATTGACCTGTACGCCCTTGTGGCTGACCAGCTGACGTGCTTCCGCACGCGTGACGCCAAAACCCATGCGATAAACGATGTTATCGAGGCGGCATTCCAGCATCTGCAGGAGATTCTCGCCGGTTGAGCCTTTTTTACGGGCAGCGGTCTTGTAGTAACCGCGAAACTGTTTTTCGAGTACGCCGTACATGCGACGCAGTTTCTGCTTCTCGCGCAACTGCAGTCCATAGTCTGACAGGCGGCCGCGACGCTGGCCATGCTGTCCCGGAGGACCGTTTTCAAAACGGCACTTGGATTCTATGGAGCGCGCCGGGCTCTTCAGGTACAGGTCAGTACCTTCACGACGCGCGAGTTTACACTTTGGACCGAGATATCTAGCCATAATGAACTACCTTCCTATACGCGACGTTTCTTGGGTGGACGACAACCATTATGGGGAATGGGCGTCACATCCGTGATATTGGTGATTTTGAATCCGGCGTTGTTGAATGCACGTACCGCGGATTCACGACCCGGACCCGGGCCTTTGATCTTAACTTCAAGGTTCTGCAGACCATACTCTTTAAGACGGTCAGTCATGTTTTCAGCTGCAACCTGGGCCGCAAACGGGGTGCTTTTGCGTGAACCACGAAAACCGGAACCCCCGGCAGTCGCCCATGCCAGGGCATTACCCTGACGATCGGTCACCATCACAATCGTGTTATTGAATGATGCGTGGATGTGGGCAATACCGTCGGTGACGGTTCTGCCTACTTTTTTACGACTACTCGGACTTGCCATTGATGCAGACCTCTAAATTCAGTACTAATTAATGTATATGATTAACGCTTGAGCGGACGACGCGGTCCCTTGCGGGTACGGGCGTTGGTTTTGGTACGCTGGCCACGCAGCGGCAGCCCGCGACGGTGGCGGATACCGCGAAAACTGCCAAGGTCCATCAACCGCTTGATGTTCATGGAGACTTCACGACGCAGGTCGCCCTCGATCGTCAAGCCACTGATTTCATTACGTAATTTCTCCAGCTCGGGCTCAGACAGATCGCGCACCTTTGCTTCGGGTGCAATGCCAGTGGCTGCACAGAGTTTCTTTGCCGTAGTCGGACCAACACCATAGATCGACGTCAGCGCGATCACTGTATGCTTGTTGTCCGGTATATTTATTCCCGCAATTCGAGCCACTTCGTAACCTCTTAATTTATCTGTACAAATCCGACAGCCATTCGGCGCAAGGCGCGCGATTTTAGGCTAGCGTCCATTAGAAATCAATGATAAAACCGCCCGATCAACCCTGGCGCTGTTTATGGCGAGGGTCGGTGCAAATCACCCGCACGACACCTTTGCGGCGGATTACCTTGCAATTCCGGCAGATCTTCTTGACTGATGCCCTGACTTTCATCTTCTTTCCTCTATAAAACGGGTATAAAACCAGACCTTAACGCAGCAGGCCTGTGCCCATACCACCTCTTAAATTCGCTTTTTTCATCAGGCTCTCGTACTGATGTGATACGAGATGCGCCTGTACCTGCGCCATGAAATCCATGACGACCACCACAATAATCAGCAGTGAGGTACCACCAAAATAGAATGGTACGTTCCAGGCTAGGATTAAGAATTCAGGTAACAGACAGACAGCGGTGATATAGATAGCTCCCACCAACGTCAGTCGACCAAG
>JBFFRZ010000272.1:0-3083 GCA_041572715.1 Gammaproteobacteria bacterium | reverse complement strand
GTATCTTGCTCGAGCACATGCATCGTTCACTGGAAACCAGTGCCATCGAGCCGCATCCGACGCAGTTTGGATATGCGCAGCAACGACTGTTTCATATCAACCTCGACAAGAATCTAAGTGAGCAGCAGTACAATAAGCTGTTGGACAAATACCAGGCACGGCTGGCTGATTTGCATTGGGCAGCCTGGGAGCAAAAGCGCTCTACTGTGTTGATGTTTGAAGGCTGGGATGCAGCGGGCAAGGGTGGTGCTATCCGCCGTTTAACCGGCGCCATGGACGCGCGCCTGTACCGGGTGATTCCGGTTGCTGCGCCTACGGATGAGGAACTGGCACATCATTATCTATGGCGTTTCTGGAGGCAGTTGCCCCAGGATGGTTATGTCACCATTTATGACCGCTCATGGTACGGGCGCGTACTGGTTGAGCGCATCGAGGGTTTTGCACGTGAGGATGAATGGCAGCGAGCCTATGATGAAATCAATGACTTTGAATGCCAGCTGACCAATCACGGTATCGTAGTAGCCAAGTTCTGGTTGCATATCGGTGCTGAAGAACAGTTGCGCCGTTTCAAGGAGCGGGAAAAAATCGAGCACAAGAAGCACAAGCTTACCGAAGAAGACTGGCGTAACCGGGAAAAATGGTCGGTCTATGAGCAGGCAGTTGATGACTTGCTGGCAAGAACCGACAAGCCGAAATCCCCATGGTATGTGATCCCGGCAAATGACAAGCTCTATGCGCGTATTGAGGTCATTAAAGCGGTCTGTAAGCGACTTGAGAAGGCGCTGAAATAGCCGCAGGCTTTTTGTCCTGGGTCAATCCGGACGCTCTACATGATTCTATAATGAGTATGTAGGGTGGATTAGGGACAGGACGATGCGAAACCTTGATGAATTCAGAGCGATTCTTGAGGACTTGAAGCAGAAGATCAGACACCGGCTGGATGCGATCAAGCTGGATGTACGTAATGAAACCAACCCGGTTTCAAAAGACTCCCGTGAACAGTCCCAGGAAAGAGAAAACGATGAGGTAATCGACGCGCTGGGTAATTCCGCCCGGATGGATCTGGCGCGTATTAACAAGGCACTCGCCAGAATTGATAGCGGTGATTACTTCACCTGCGAGATCTGCGGCGAGCAGATCAACGAGGGACGTCTGCGTTCCATACCTTATACCACGCTATGTGTGAACTGTGCTGAAGACCAGGAGCTACATTAAACGGAGAGTATTATGCTGCATGAAAAACATGACCTTATTCACGAATTCCCCGAGCACAAAGACCGTATTCATGAGCTTAAGCTCAGTAATGCCCGATTCGCGGAAATGTTCGACGAATATCACAAGCTGGATCACGAGATACATCGTATTGAAACCGGGGTGGAAAATTCATCCGATGAATACATAGAGGAAAAGAAGAAACAGCGGTTACTTCTGAAAGACAGGATGTATGAAATGATCAGGGCAGAGTGATCCAGGGGTTACCCTCGGGACCTGGTCTCTGGGGATCGATGAGATTGTGATGTATACGATATTTCATATTGGGAAATGGGCAGTGTTGTTATTTATGTCGTGCATGTTGCTGACACCGGCGTACGCGCACATATACAAATGGATGGATGATGCCGGTCACATCTATTACGGTGATCATTACCCGGAGGGTATTCATCCTTACATGATTATTGTTCCACCGCACCCTACTGCAAACCATCGTGATATCGATCGTCACCAGTCAATCCAGGAATATCTCGACGCACAAGAACAGAGGTATGCCGAACCTGAAAAACCATATTATGAATACATCCGAATTATTAGCCCGGCTGGCGGTGGCACAATTCGATCAAATACGGGAGATTTCGATGTTACTGTGGCAACTTCGCCGCAACTGAAATTTGGTGCCGGGCACAAGGTATTATTGACTATCGATGGCAGGGCGGTTTCCAGACCACAGACGAGTACTGGTTTTCACCTGACAAATATCAGTAGGGGTGCCCATACCTTACAGGCATTTATCGTGTCGAAGGACAGTGAAATAATTCTGCAATCCGATGCGGTAACTGTTTTTATCATGCGCCAATCACTCCTCGGCCCATGGCCACCACAATCGGCGCCGAATTTTCCGGCACCAAATTACCCAAAGTCACAGTGAAATTAACCAGTTAATGGTGTTCTCCCATTAACCTGTAATTTCCATCAGCTATGCGCGTGTGAATTGCCACGCATACTCCTGTCCGAGTTTTAAATAGGTTCAGGGGATAGCTAAAGTGGAAATCCAGTTTTCGATCATCAGTTATTTTTTCATGATGATATTTTATGCGATAGCTCTCGGCATCTTGTCTGTGTTGTGGCGCCTCGTCGAGCCGGGCAGAGTCGGCAGGGTGTTCATGTCTTCTATAGCCATTTTTGTGATTGCATTGCCCTGGATAGACGAGATATGGATTGCCTATCACTTTCACGAGGCATGTAAAGATGCCGGCATACATGTTTCAAGGCAGGTCGATGTTGACGGGTTTTATTATGATGCCATACGAAGTGGCTATTCCCTCATCAACCACTACGGCTATGGCTTTATGGAACACAAGTCGAGAAAAGCCGGCAAAGTTGATCATATTACGAAAACTGACGGTCAATGGAAAAAGGAAACCATTGACAAACCTACTGCAAGATACCACCTGAAATACTCATACAAGCATACGCCGGTTAATGTTCAGCTGACCAAATTCGAATCTGTCGTTCTGGACAGTGTTACCAATGAAATTATAGCTAGAGATACCCGTTATTCCCGTTATCCGGGATGGTTGAATGGTTTCTGGATGCGTTTCTATGGAACAGGTCAGACTATTTGTAAAGGACCATTGGGCAAGCAATTACCCAAACGTATGGGCGGTCTTCATGCCTATGTATTTAATCTGAGTACTAAAACAACAGGTGATTGATATGTCCGGGAAGACGAGCACAATATTCGATTATTCTGCGCTAGCGAATGCGGCCTATATTAATTTAGATGATTATTCCTATTTAGGTGAAAATACAATCAGAGACGAGGCATACACACAAGACATAATTCCAATAACATTGGGTAATGATTT
>JBFFRZ010000271.1:0-3091 GCA_041572715.1 Gammaproteobacteria bacterium | reverse complement strand
GCAATACCAATCACGTTTTCTCTTTGTACGCCCTCTACACCACAGTATTCCAGTGAGGGGGTTTCGATCTCGCCCGCCGGGGTAACAAAAAATATATTAGACATTGTCCCTTCGATCACATTTCCCCGCGTATCCAGCATAATACCCTCGGCAATATGCGATTCAGTCCACTCCATTCTTGCCCGCACATGCTCCAGCCGATTGAGATGTTTAATTCCGGCAAACGCTGGTTGCGAAGACATTCTTATATGGCAGACCCTGCAGTCAACGCCATATGTGAAGTATTCATCCGGATAGTCAGGCCAGTCGCTCAGCATGAGTATGCGGGTAGCGGGCAAGTTTGAGTCTGGACGATAGCCTCTGCCTCCTGCACCACGAGTGATAATTATTTTAACCACATAGCGCTGTCGTTGCTTTATTTCAGTATGTTTCAACAGCTGCTGAAGCTCCTGTATTATCAAGGCTTCCTGCGGACAATCGATCTTCAATTGATCGCATCCGGACTGCAGCCGCCGCCAATGCAAATCCCACAGCAACAGCCCTGATTGCCTTGCTGCAATGGTCTCAAACAAGCCATCACCATAGGCCAGTCCCCGATCCATTGCCGACACGCAATCGGTTACATTGCCGTTTACCAGGATCATTGCGCACCTAATGCCAGTAGCATACCTTTTGCTTTTTGCCGGGTTTCAGCCAGCTCTTTTTCCGGCACGGAGTCAGCAACGATTCCTGCGCCTGCACGGAACAGCAATCGCCTGTCCTGCTGGAAGATGGTGCGTATGAGTATATTGAAGTCCATGCTGCCGTTATTACTTATATATCCAACCGACCCGGTATAGGGACCTCGCCCGGTATTTTCCAGTTCATTGAGGATTTCCATGCAGCGTACCTTTGGACAGCCCGTGATGGTACCTCCGGGAAATACTGCCCTGATTACGTCGACGGCTGAAACTCCGGATCTTATCTGGCCACTGATGTTGGATACAATATGATGCACATGGGCATATGATTCCAGCGTCATGAGTTCATCGACCTCGATGCTTCCCGGGATACATACCCTGCCCAAATCATTCCTCTCCAGGTCAATCAGCATGATATGTTCGGCCAGTTCCTTATCATCAGTACGTAGCTCATCCAGCCATTGCCTGTCCTGCTCATCATGTGTACGCGGCCTTGTACCCGCTATTGGCCGGGTATCGATTCTATCCGAGATTTGCCGTACCAGTCTTTCCGGAGAGGAGCTTATAATATTTCCCATGGGATGATGTACAAGACAGGCGAATGGCGCAGGATTACTCTGACTCAATGCACGAAACAGCAAGGAAGGCTCGATAGTCTGTTCTGCTTGCAACTGCCATGCGCGTGACAGGTTGACCTGAAACACATCACCAGACCTGATGTACTCAAGAATACGATTTACGCCCGCCAGGTAATCCTCGCTGTTATCTTCATGCGGAGTAAGTACAGGGCTTTTAGTCTCGGTATCATCCCTGGGAGCTGAATAAGCATCCTGCAGTAGATGAGTCATTAAACCGGCTTCACTATCCTCAGCCACGCAATAGGTTTTTGATAGTTTGTGATCGACTATTATGCAGGCTGGACAATAGGCCGCGAACGCGACCGGATAACGGTAAGGAAAATCCCTGCAATTCAAGGTGGGTTCTATTCCCTGAACCGTTTCATAACCCAGATAGACGAACCAGCCGCCATGGAATGGCAGATCCGCATTGCAATCATCCGTGCGGGATTGTTGGGTAGCGGTATCTAAACGATCAAGGAATTCATCGGCACGGTTTTTATCCATGCATTCGATCGTGCTGCGCGGGAATGCAAATAACAGGCTGTAGCGGCCAAGCTCGTTATCGTGCGCCACACTATCAAGCAGATAAGGATACTGCGTTAGTGATCTGGCCTGAATTTCGGAAAGATCTACCGCATGCTGCAGAACCTGGATGTTGCAGGACACGGTAACTAAAGCCGTGCAGATAAACGCCCTGGGCGCTTATCTAGTCCAGACGACGAAATACCAGGGTACCATTGGTGCCGCCAAAACCGAATGAATTCGACAGGGCGACCTTGATTTCCATTTCCCGCGCCTCGTTGGGCACGTAATCCAGATCGCAGTCAGGATCCGGCGTATCGTAATTAATGGTCGGTGGCGCTATCTGGTCCCTGATCGCCAGGGCACTGAATACTGCTTCAATCCCACCTGCAGCACCAAGCAGGTGACCCGTCATGGACTTGGTTGAGCTGACCGCAGTTTTGTAGGCATGATCACCGAGCGCACTTTTAACCGCCTGGGTCTCTGCCTTGTCGCCAGCCGGGGTGGATGTGCCATGGGCATTGATGTAATCGACGTCCTCCGGATTAGCACCGGCATATTTCATCGCGGTTAACATGCACCTTTTGGCACCCTCGCCACCTTCTGCAGGAGAGGTCATGTGATAAGCGTCGGCACTCATGCCAAAGCCGGCCAGTTCCGCATAAATGTTGGCACCACGAGCCCTGGCATGCTCATACTCCTCGAGTACGACCACGCCCGCCCCATCACCAAGTACAAACCCGTCGCGATCCATATCCCATGGGCGACTGGCTGCTGCGGGATCATCATTTCGTGTTGATAATGCCCTTGCCGCGGCGAAGCCACCCAGTCCAGTATAGGTGGTGGCCATTTCCGCACCGCCGGCGACCATGATGTCAGCATCGCCGTATTCAATCATGCGGCCTGCGTCGCCTATATTGTGCGTACCGGTTGTACAGGCTGTCACGATGGAGATGTTAGGACCTTTAAATCCGTGATCAATGGATAGGTTACCTGAAATCATGTTAATGATTGAGGCGGGCACGAAAAATGGTGAAATGCGGCGTGCGCCCTTGTCGAGGAAAATTCTGAAATTATTTTCAATCGTTTCCAGTCCACCGATACCTGACCCGATGGCCACACCAATCCGTTCAGCATTTTCCTCGGTGACTTCAATACCTGAATCGGCTATCGCCTGCTTTGCCGCTGCCATGCCGTAATGGATGAAGACATCCATCTTTCTGGCCTCTTTGGGCGTGATGTATTCAGTCACATCGAAACCCTTTACTG
>JBFFRZ010000270.1:0-3104 GCA_041572715.1 Gammaproteobacteria bacterium | reverse complement strand
CACCACTGGGCGAGGTGATCAGGCCGATTCGCTTGGGAATCGCGGGCAGGGGCTGTTTGTGCGCTTCGTCGAACAGGCCGGCTTCGAGCAGGCGCTGCCGGGTTTCTTCAAAAGCCCGTTGTAAATCACCAATGCCCGCAGGTTCCATCTGGTCGACGATCAGCTGGTAATCACCACGAGGCTCATACAGGCTGACACGTCCCCGCACCAGCAGCAGCTGATCGTCTTCAGGAGTGAAGTTAACCAGCCGGTTGCTTCCCTTGAAAAAGGCACAACGAATTTGTGCCTTTTGATCCTTTAAGGTGAAGTACCAGTGGCCCGAAGCCGGACGCGACATATTCGAAATTTCCGCCTCGATCCAGATTCTACCCAGATCATTTTCCAGCACGGACTTCGCTGCGGCATTGAGTTCTGAAACGCTGTAAATGTAACGATTGGATGACATATTGTTGAAAGTAATGTTTGCTGTACCGGCTCGAATACCGGCTGCTATAATAACCGGCTAATTTACCCACGTCACACCGCAGGAGAGTAATCAAGCATGCGTATTTCCCATGAAGCCCTGACATTCGATGACGTGTTGCTACTGCCTGACTACTCAGAAGTGTTGCCCAAGGATGTCGACCTCTCCACGCAACTGACCCGTGACATCTCGCTCAAGGTTCCCCTGATCTCCGCGGCCATGGACACGGTCACCGAAGCCCGGCTGGCCATTGCCATTGCGCAGGAAGGCGGTATCGGAATTGTGCACAAGAACATGACGCCTGAACAGCAGGCCAAGGAAGTGCGCCTGGTCAAGAAGTTCGAAAGTGGTGTGATTACCGATCCGGTGACCGTCTCCCCGGACATGAAAATCGGCGACGTCATTGCCCTGCGTCAGCGTAAGGGCTTTTCCGGCATGCCGGTGGTTGATGGAGACCAGTTGCTGGGTATCGTCACCAGCCGGGACCTGAGATTTGAAACACGGCTGGACGATCCGGTGGCAAACATCATGACCCCGAAAGACCGGCTGGTCACCGTGAAGGAAGGCGCCGAGCGCGAAGAAGTCATCCAGTTACTGCATGAGCATCGCCTGGAGAAGGTGCTGGTGATTAATGACCAGTTTAACCTGCGTGGCATGATCACCGTGAAAGACATGGAGAAGGCCAAGGAAAAGCCAAATGCCAGCAAGGACGCACAGGAACGGCTGCGGGTTGGTGCCGCAGTAGGTACCGGGCAAGGTACCGAGGAACGTGTTACCGCACTGGCAGAGGCCGGGGTGGATGTGATCGTGGTCGACACGGCGCATGGCCATTCAAAAGGCGTACTGGATCGTGTCAGCTGGGTGAAACAGCATTATCCTGATGTGCAGGTGATCGGCGGCAACATCGCCAGCTATGAGGCCGCGCTGGCGCTGGCCGAGGCAGGTGCCGATGCGGTCAAAGTCGGTATCGGGCCGGGCTCCATATGTACCACCCGGATCATTGCCGGTGTTGGCGTGCCACAGATCACCGCGATTGCCGAAGCGGCTCGCGCACTGGAAAAGAAAGGTATCCCGGCAATTGCCGATGGGGGTATTCGTTATTCAGGAGACATGTCCAAGGCGATCGCAGCGGGCGCGTCATCCGTCATGATGGGCAGCATGTTTGCCGGCACCGAGGAGGCGCCCGGTGAAGTCGAGCTTTACCAGGGTCGCTCCTACAAGTCCTATCGCGGCATGGGTTCGCTGGGGGCAATGGCGGGCAAGGAAGGTTCCAGCGACCGCTATTTCCAGGAGTCTGTCGAGGCGGAAAAACTGGTGCCGGAAGGGATCGAGGGTCGGGTGCCTTACAAAGGTTCGCTGATTCCCATCGTTCATCAGCTGGTGGGCGGGCTCAGGGCCAGTATGGGTTATGTCGGCTGCAAAAACATGGAAGAAATGCGCACCAAGCCGCAGTTCGTCAAGATTACCGGTGCCGGTATCCAGGAAAGCCATGTGCATGACGTGACGATTACCAAAGAGGCACCGAATTACCACAAGTAATCAGAAGCGCCTGCCCGGGTATTGTTTCACATCAACGGCGGCAGGGCGCACATGAACAAGAACCCATGAGTAAATATAAATGAGCATTTTGAGCTTGTGTGCCGTGCAGCTGATGCGGCTACAGCTACAGCATATTGTCCGGGGTAACCGATGACTGATATCCATTCCGATCGAATCCTGATCATCGATTTTGGTTCGCAGTACACGCAACTCATCGCACGGCGCGTCAGGGAAGCGAGGGTTTACTGTGAAATCATGCCCTATGATGCTGACGTAGCGCATTTTCAGGAATTCAGGCCGAAGGGCATTATTCTCTCCGGGGGCCCCGAGACCGTCACTTCCGACGAAACGCCACGGGCCGCCGACTGGGTATTTGAAGCAGGCCTGCCGGTACTTGGCATCTGCTACGGCATGCAAACCATGGCCGCGCAGCTGGGTGGCGAGGTTGCGCAGTCTCTAAAACATGAATTCGGCTTTGCAGAGGTCCGCTGCCGTGGACATTCTGCATTACTCACCGATATCGAGGACCGAACCACGAAAGAAGGCTATGGCATGCTGGACGTATGGATGAGCCACGGCGACCGTGTCGAATCCTTGCCGGAAGGTTTCAAGGTTATTGCCAGCACCGATAACGCGCCGCTTGCCGGAATGGCCGATGAGTCGCGGCATTTTTACGGTCTGCAGTTCCACCCCGAGGTAACCCATACCAAGCAGGGTGAACGTATTATCAGCCGCTTCATCCACGATATCTGTGGCTGTGCCGCGCAGTGGACCCCCGACAATATCATTGAAGACAGCATTAACCGTATTCGTGAACAGGTAGGTGATGACCACGTACTACTGGGCCTTTCCGGTGGCGTGGATTCATCGGTGGTTGCGGCCATGCTGCACAAGGCCATCGGCGACCAACTGACCTGTGTGTTCGTTGACAACGGACTGCTACGACTGAATGAGGGCGACCAGGTCATGGCAACCTTTGCCCAGCACATGGGCGTGAAAGTCATCCGGGTTGATGCAGAAGACCGTTTTCTGGAAAAACTCAAGGGGGTGGATGACCCGGAACAGAAGCGCAAGATCATCGGCAACCTGTTCATCGACATCT
>JBFFRZ010000269.1:0-3104 GCA_041572715.1 Gammaproteobacteria bacterium | reverse complement strand
ATGATTCAGATTATTGGGCCGTCGCCAAGCGGTAAGGCACTGGGTTTTGATCCCAGCATGCGCAGGTTCGAACAAAACGGCAGGACGCCGTTTTAAATAGTGCGAAGCACTAGCCCGAAGGGCGAGACACAGGACGTGTCGAGTAATCCTGCCGGAAAAGGCAGGATTGATAGATGATTCAGATTATTGGGCCGTCGCCAAGCGGTAAGGCACTGGGTTTTGATCCCAGCATGCGCAGGTTCGAATCCTGCCGGCCCAGCCATATAAGGCTGTGTAGTATCACAGCAGGATGAGAACCGCAGGTTCGAACAAACGGCAGGGTGCCGTTTGGAATAGTGCGAAGCACTAGCCCGAAGGGCGAGGTACGGGATGTACCGAGTAATCCTGCCGGCCCAGCCATTTAAAAGCATGTTACAGGTCGTTACACTGTCATGCAGCCAGCCTGACCACTGACGGAATATCGCCATGGCCGAACCCAAGATGATGCTGTTTACCGGGAATGCTCACCCTGAGCTGACGCGAGATATTGCCCAGCATTTGCAGGTCAATCTCGGGCAGGCCCACGTCGGTAAATTTTCCGATGGTGAAATTGCCGTTGAGATCGAAGAGAACGTGCG
Organism: Gammaproteobacteria bacterium; assembly: GCA_041572715.1. GTDB lineage: Bacteria > Pseudomonadota > Gammaproteobacteria > JAJDYQ01 > JAJDYQ01 > JAJDYQ01. The sequence goes on along the minus strand of JBFFRZ010000269.1, from coordinate 2,487 downwards.
TGGCCAGGATATCTTCATCATCCAGCCAACCTGCGCGCCAACCAATGACAACCTGATGGAATTGTTGGTGATGGCGGATGCGCTTAGGCGCTCTTCGGCACGCCGTATCACTGCAGTGGTCCCTTATCTGGGCTACGCCAGGCAGGATCGTCGACCGCGCTCGGCCCGCGTGCCCATTACCGCCAAAGTTGTCGCCGATATGATGGGCAGCGTCAGTATTGACCGGTTACTGACGGTTGATCTGCATGCCGACCAGATTCAGGGCTTTTTCAGCATGCCGGTGGATAATGTCTATGCCTCCCCAATCCTGCTGGGCGATGTATGGCGGCAGCACTATTCCAACCTGATGGTCGTGTCTCCTGATGTCGGTGGTGTGGTTCGTGCGCGTGCGCTGGCCAAGCGGCTGGACGAAGCAGACCTGGCGATCATCGACAAACGCCGTCCCAAGGCAAATGAAGCCAAGGTGATGAATATTATTGGTGATGTAGAGGACCGCAGCTGCGTCATTATCGATGACCTGGTCGATACGGCAGGCACTCTGTGCGAGGCGGCCACCGCCCTCAAGAAGCATGGAGCAAGCAGGGTGGTTGCCTACTGTACACACCCGGTTCTGTCCGGGCCTGCTGTGGAACGGCTATCAAATACCGACCTCGATGAACTGGTCGTGACCGATACCATTCCGCTTAGTGATGAGGCCAGGCGGGTGCCTGCCATCAGGCAGGTAAGCGTGGCAGAACTGCTGGCTGAAACCATGCGGCGAATCCACCAGGAAGAGTCAGTCAGCTCCCTGTTCATGGACTAGCAAATTCCCGGAATTTGCTGATTTCACTGGGGAAACCCGGCTTTTGCGCTTTTCTTTGATGGCTTTTTCTATATAATTCGCGTCCCCTCGCATGGCCGCAGCACGCGCTGATGCGAGGTTCATAGCCGATTTGGTCGCGAATCGGCAGTCATAATCTATATGAGGTGAATTATGAGCGTTGATTTTACTGTAGAAGCGCAAGTACGCGCCGACACGGGGAAAGGTGCGAGCCGCCGCCTGCGTCACCAGGGACTTGTTCCTGGTATCGTCTACGGAGCGGGTAAAGACCCGCAATCAATTACCCTGGATCACAACAAGGTGATTCAGCATATTGATCACGAGGCATTCTTTTCCCACATCCTGGATCTGTCAGTCGATGGCAAGGCCGAGAAAGTTGTATTGAAGGACATGCAGCGTCATCCGGCCAAGCGCCTGATTATGCATATGGACTTCATGCGCGTCAGTGAAAAGGAAACCATTCGCATGCATGTTCCGTTGCACTTCACCGGCGAAGAGATTTCGCCGGGTGTGAAGCATGGTGGCAATGTTTCCCACCTGATTACTGATGTGGAAGTGAGCTGTCTGCCGTCAGATCTACCTGAATATCTGGAAGTCGATATCAGCGGTCTGGATGTTGGTGATTCCCTGCATCTGAGTGATATTCAATTGCCTAAAGGTGTTGAGCTGATCGAATTAACACATGGTGAAGCGCACGATACGGCGATTGTTAATATTCACATGTCCCGAGGCGCTCTTGAAGAAGCCGAAGAAGAAGGTGGAGAGACTGAATCAGAGGGTGAATAACCACCACTGACAGGTTTTTTCTCGCATGGCGAGTTCTTCCATCAGGCTCATCGTGGGGCTGGGAAATCCCGGCCCCGAGTATGAGCAGACGCCACACAATGCCGGCTTCTGGTTTATCGACGAGGTTGCCCGTATCTATCACGGTCAGCTTAAGTCAGAAAGCAAATTTCATGGTGATCTTGGAAAGGTAACCATCGCCGGTCATGAGTGCTGGCTGCTGAAACCGATGACATTCATGAATCGCAGCGGCCAGGCGGTGAATGCGGTTGCCAACTACTACAAGATTGACCAGTCCGAAGTGCTGGTTGCGCATGATGAACTGGACTTCCCGGCGGGTAAGGTGCGACTGAAAAAAGGTGGAGGGCACGGTGGCCATAACGGGTTGAGGGACATCATGCCCGGTCTGGGCAAGGACTTTTACCGGCTTCGAATCGGGGTCGGTCACCCGGGAGATCGTGAACAGGTGACCGGTCACCTGCTTGGTCGGGCCAGCAGAGATGTAATGGATGCTGCGATCAAGGCAATTGATCAAAGTCTCGATGTGCTGGAGTTACTGGTTGCCGGTGAGGTCGAGCGGGCAATGCACGCCTTGCACAGTGATAATTAATCAGGACGGATATCATCATGGGTTTTAATTGTGGCATTGTCGGGTTACCCAATGTGGGTAAATCCACCTTGTTCAATGCATTGACGCAGGCCGAGATTGAGGCAGCAAACTATCCTTTCTGTACCATAGAGCCGAACGTCGGTATTGTCCCGGTGCCCGACGAGCGACTGGACAAGCTCGCCGCTATCGCACATTCAGCCAAGATCATCCCGACTACCATTGAATTTGTCGATATCGCCGGACTGGTTGAAGGGGCCTCGAAGGGCGAGGGGCT
>JBFFRZ010000268.1:0-3114 GCA_041572715.1 Gammaproteobacteria bacterium | reverse complement strand
GTGAAGAGATGGTCAAGGTTGTATCGTCCCAGGCGCATGATCATGCGAGCAAATCTTCACACGGCAATACGCATTCAATGCACAAGCAGCATGATCATGAAAAAGAATGTGCCGATGGCCAGTGTGCACACAGTTACTGCGTGACACCGGCTTTTACTGCAGTGATAACAGCAGTGTCATATCTGAATTCAGGATATTCACACGGGGAAATCTTATTCAATTCCTCCCTCTCAATCGATAGCTATTCTCCTTCGCTGTACCGCCCACCACGCGTTTAATTCCGCTGTATCAGTGCCGGCATTTTTTGGTGCCCGGCGTTAATTCGATTTGATTTTATCGGTTTAACCGATCGTTGCTGACGCATGTCTGCAACATGTTACAGAGGAATACAATTCATGAAACGTTTGATACTCCCTCGGGGTGAGGGAATTTCGCTGTCCCGTCGTCGATTTGTACAAGGGATAACGGCTGGAAGCGCACTTATGGGGATGGGGATGGCATCAGGCAATTTGCTGGCCTCCACCCGGACAAAACAGGAAGTCAAGACACTTCAGGGTAACCGCTTTGACCTGACCTATAGTCCAACCCCGGTTAACTTTACCGGCAAGGAACGATTCGCTACTGCGATCAATGGTTCTGTGCCGGCACCGACGCTACGCTGGAAAGAAGGTCAGGAAGTGACATTGAATGTCACCAATCATCTTGCAGAAGATACATCCATCCATTGGCACGGCATTATCCTGCCTAGTTCCCAGGACGGTGTGCCGAACATTAGTGATGGGTTTGGTGGTATCAGGCCCGGCGAAACATTCACCTATCGGTTTCCAGTCATCCAGAGTGGCACCTACTGGTACCACAGTCACTCGGGTTTTCAGGAACCGACCGGGGCGTACGGGGCAATTATTATCGATCCCATTGAACCTGAACCTTTCAGCTACGATCGGGATTATACGGTCGTACTTTCGGACTGGAGTGACGAAGACCCAAACAACATCTATGCCAAGTTAAAAAAGCTGTCCCACTATTACAACTTCCGTGAGCGCACAATTTTTGAGGCTATGAATGAGGTTGGTGAGAAAGGCTGGGATGGATTCTGGGCCGACCGTGGTATGTGGAACGACATGCGCATGTCAGACCGCGATATCTCCGACGTGACTGGCTATACCTATACCTTCCTGATGAATGGACAGACCCCGGAAGATAACTGGATGGGCTTGTTCAAGCGGGGTGAAAAAGTGCGCCTGAGGTTTATTAATGCCGCGGCGATGACCTTCTTTGATGTACGGATCCCCGGCCTGAAAATGACCGTGGTCGCAGCCGATGGTCAGAATGTGCAGCCCGTGACTGTTGATGAATTCCGGATAGGTGTTGCTGAAACCTATGACGTGATCGTAGAGCCCAGTATCGAACAGGCTTATACGGTGTTTGCGCAGGCAATTGACCGCTCAGGTTATGTAAGGGGAACGTTGACACCCAACCCGAAGATGACCGCATCAATCCCGGACATGGATCAAGCGCCAATTCTTGGCCACAGTGACATGGGCATGAGCATGGCAGGTATGGACCATAGCGGTCACAACATGGGCGGCAATACCCAGGCGATGGACCATAGTGGCCATGACATGGGCGGTAATGCCCAGGCCATGGATCATAGTGGGCATGCCATGGCGCCTAAGCCAAAGCTGGAATACGGAAACGGCAAGGCTGGATATGGTAGTAATCGGCCGGTCGTACATGCCCAGACCGAGTATGGCGCGCATATCGATATGCGTGCGGATACGCCACAGTACATGATTGACGATCCGGGTATCGGGTTACGCAACCATCATCGTCGTGTACTGACCTATGAGGATCTGAAGAACCTTTACAAAACCCCGGACCCCAGAGAACCGGAGCGTGAGATTGATTTGCATTTGACAGGCAACATGAGTCGCTACATGTGGTCGATGAATGGCATCAAGTTTGCTGATGCTGAGCCTCTTCTATTCAAGTTTGGTGAACGGCTTCGTATTAACTTTATCAACGACACCATGATGAATCATCCAATGCATCTGCATGGCATGTGGAGCGACCTGGAAACGGGTGACCCGGACTATATTCCGCGTAAACACACCACCATTGTTCAACCGGGAGCAAAGCTCAGTTATTTAGTAACGGCTGATGCAATGGGGGGATGGGCCTACCACTGCCATTTGTTCTTCCACATGCTTGGTATGTTCAGAAAAGTTGAAGTCAGTTAAGGAGATAGCAATGAAAAAGTTAATGTTAAGTGTACTTTTCTTCTCTATCTCCATGAATGTATCAGCTGGAGGCAGAGGTGATGATCCCTTGCTGTTCAAGGGCGTGATCGACCAGTTTGAAGTACGAAACACAAGCGGGGATGACCCATTTGTAATAGAGGGTATGGCCTGGCTGGGTTATGACTTGCACAAGGCGGTAGCAAAATTTGAAGTTGAGCAGGTGGGCGGTGAAACCGAGGAAGGGGAGTTGCAGTTACTGTATAGCAGGGCAATAGATCCATACTGGGATTTTCAGGTTGGCCTGCGACATGATGATCGTCCCACACCGACCCGGGACTGGCTCGCGCTGGGCTTCTCGGGAACTACGCCTTACTTTATCGAAACAGATGCAACTGTGTTTATCGGTGAAGGCGGGCAGGTTGGTTTCAGGCTCGAGGCTGAGTATGAGGCGATGATCACCCAGCGACTCGTGCTGGTTCCTGAATTGGAGCTGAACATACACTCAAAGGATGATGATCCGGTAGAGACAGGTTCGGGACTTTCAGATATGGAGCTTGGCCTGAGACTCAAATATGAGATCAAACGGGAGTTTGCGCCATACGTCGGAATCAATTGGTCACGTAAATTTGGTACGACAGCTGACCATGCAAGAGAAGAAGGTGAAGACACTAATGATGTTCAATTTGTAGTTGGCTTTAGTGCCTGGTTCTAGGTAGCAGACTCTGGCTGACCTTTTCCGGGTTAGCCAGAGTCGAACATGAGGGTAAGGATATGAAAAAGATTTACACAACGTTTGTTTTATCTGTCAGTGCTGCACTGCTTACTTCGGGTGCGGTGCACGCAGGCGGCGCTAATGATCATACACATGAAGGGG
>JBFFRZ010000267.1:0-3120 GCA_041572715.1 Gammaproteobacteria bacterium | reverse complement strand
GTGCAAACAACTGCCTGGTTCGCTCTATGGCATGCTGCTTCCGGTCAACGTGGTAACGGTGGTCATAAAATCGACTCGCCAGCGGCTCTCGTGCAGAGCGTTTATCCAGGCCGTGCTTCACCGCATTGACCTTACGTGTAATCAGCGCGCTCTTGATCAGCCCCTGTGCATCGATAACGGCGTCGTAGTGTTGCTCGTTCAACTGATCGGCAAACGCCTTCAGTGCACCGGAACGCCAGGCCCCAAACCAGGACTTGCGCCAGCGGCGCATTGCACTGGGTATGACCCGGTCGACTGCGGGGTGCCAGGCCGGTATCTCACTGAACGACTCCTCCACCACCCAGTCAAAGCGAATATCGGGGATTGCCCGAACGGCATCGGATATCGCCGGAAAGGTATGGATGATATCGCCCATCGATGAGGTCTTGACGATCAGCACACGCAATGAGCCGGGTTGATGAGGGTTATTATTCTTGTTTTCTTCGACCAACAATCTTATCCAGTTGCAAAGTTTTGTGGAATGTTCCGCGCATCATGCAGCGCAGAACAACAATATACTCCAATCAGTTGCCGCTCCCCACCGTCAATTCGTCACCCCGGAAGTGGTGCCAGCTGCTGTTCAGTATCCGTCGTTGCTTCGATCATATGGATTCCGGATAACCGCATTGCGGTTTCCGGAATGACGTTAAATGATGCCACGCCCTTCAGAGCCCGGCCGCTCGTAGGTTTGAACCGGCGTCATTCCGGCCAGCCTCAGACCTGATCCTATTTGTCATTCCGGGCAGAGCGAAGCGCAGACCCGGAATCCATCTCAAGCATAGCCACAACAATGCATTTTCAGCATGGCAAATAAAATACAGTGTTCCTGCAATTAACCCAGCGCCTCGATGACCTGCTCGGGTAATAACTTGTTCAGGCAATCCAGGTGGCCCAGCGGGCAGATGCGCTGAAAACATGGGCTGCAGTCCAATCCCAGCCTTAGCACCTGCGCCTGGTCAGACAACGGCGGCGTGTAGTCCGGGCTGGTTGAGCCGAACACCGCAACGACCTTGCGGCCCAGCGCACTCGCGACATGCATGAGACCAGAATCGTTGGTAACGACCGCATCGGTCAACGACATGAGATCAATCGCCTGGTCGAGCGAGGTCATGCCGGCCAGATCGGTGCAGCCATGATCACAGGCGGCATTGATTGTCTCTGTCACTGCCCGATCTTTAGCTGAACCGAACAACCACACCGCCTGCCCCTGGTCCAGGGCGTTCTGTGCGACCTTTGCATAATGACACTCGGGCCAGCGCTTCGCTTCGCCATACTCGGCGCCGGGACATAAGCCGAGTATCTTCTGCTGCGGTATACAGATTTTCAGGTCAGCGCAGGTCTGTTCAAGTTGCTGCTGGCTAACCTGCAATTGCGGATAACGATCCACAGGCATGCAATGCTCACGTTCGGCCAGTGCCAGGTAACGCGTGACCAGTTTCGGCATGGCGTCTTTATCCAGCTTGCGCCGGTCGTTGAGCAAACCAAAGCGCGGTTCGCCCTTGTAACCGGTGCGTACGGGTATATGGGCGGCCCAGGGGATAAAGGCCGACTTGAGCGTATTGGGCAATACGATTGCCCGGTCATATCGCCCACGCAGGGACCTGCCGATTCGATACCGCTGGAACAATGCCAGGCGTCCATGACCAATATGCATATCGATGATGCCGTCGACACCCGGCATGCGGGTTAACACTGGCTTGATCCAGGGCAGGGCCAGCACATCAATATGCACATCACCCTGCTCATGCAAACGGGCCAGTACTGGCTGCGCCATCACCATGTCGCCAATCCAGGATGGCGCGATGATGAGTATCTGTTCGGGGCCCGAGTGACTAGCCAGCATAGCTCACCACGCAGGGCACTTGGATTGAATTTGTTTTGATGTGATGGTTCACGAGGTTTTCCAGTTATGAAGCGTCATTGTAATCGTGATGGGTTGATCTGACACTATTAGTCAGATCTTGGTTTGTGTTCAACGCCTCCGGCGAAATTACTTTCCAGGGAATCTGAGCAATCTAACTCATACCCGGGCTATGGGTGATTTTTCGTGCCAGTCCAGATTTATATTTTTATTGTCCTCCTGCCGGGGCACGAGTGGCTTTTGTTACGGCAAAAGCCACCGGACCGATTTGCAGGAGCAAATCGGAACCGCTTTAGCGGGCCACGAAGTGGCGAGGTACAGGGATGTACCGAGTCAAACCACTTTCCCCAAGTAGCTTTAATACCGCTTTTATTCGCTACATCCCTGTAGCTCACCCCCTCGGGGCCAGTGTCGCTTCGCTCCCCCTGTTCAAAATAGCTCCTGCTATTTTGTCGGCAGCGTACAGTCGCATGACTCATTAGACACGTTATCGAAGGAGTTAACCCCTGATGACTCGACGAGGCGTGAAATGAAGGCAGTGCAAAATCGACATGGACGTCGATTTTAGGGAAATCGGAACAGGACGTTCCGTTTTCCCGGCGCGTCGCCTGAATGAACGGTAAGTGTATCCGCGCAGCGGACGAGTCATTGGGAAAAGTTTCTTTTCGTCCATTTTCTTTTGAAAGAAAATGGACCCCCACCGGAGGTGTAAAAAGAAAATAATATTAAAAGCGCGAAAAACCACTCAAAGCATAGGTTGGTAATAGCCGAATATCGTCGACCAAAGAGAAGGACCCCTCCGGAGGCGAGAATAAGAAATAACGAAAACTAAACTTCAGACAGAACAGGAACTATGCCGGCGCATAGTCCGGCATCTACTAGCTATCGATCCGGCGCGATATGCACCGCATCCGACAATACATACTTCGCGCCACAATAAGGACACTTCGCCTCACCCGTCTCCTCAATCGGCAGGTATACACGGGGATGTGAGTTCCACAATTCCATTTCCGGCATCGGGCAGCTCAACGGCAGGTCTTTCGCGCTCACATAATAGGTACTCTTGGTGCTCGCCGGCAGACTGATGTTGCGCTGGGTGATATCGTCATGATCCATATCATTATTCATCGTTGGTCCTCCTATACCTTGCTCAACCACTGGACGTGATCGTCCAGGCGACCATGCACCGCGTCAAAATACATGGATTGAAGTTTTTCGGT
>JBFFRZ010000266.1:0-3148 GCA_041572715.1 Gammaproteobacteria bacterium | reverse complement strand
GCAGATGTTCTGGTTGCTGTAACGGAATTCCGGATGAATCTGGTATACCTTGTCCAGCCTGCGCTGTAGTTGCCGCATGTATTGTGCTTTCGCCGGTTTATTCGTTCGTGTTTCGCGCCAGACTGACCCGAGTGTCCTGATTAATCTATCCTGGGCGGCCTTCAGACTTGCATCAGATTCGTTGAGTACAATGTGTTCGAATGTTTGTCCCGGCAGATGTTCAATCAGCAGGGCGGCACTTTGGCCGCGTTTTTTATAGGACAGTATCTTTGGGGCCAGACCCGGGTAGATTTCATGCCAGCTTTCGACCCCCTGGCGCTCTTCCTTCAGTTTGCTTTTGAGACCATCCTTGTAGACCGCCAGATAGTCGTCATTTTTGCTTACACCGGATATGGAGCTGCCTGAACGGGTGTGGGCAATCGGTTCAACCTGTAAGCTTGATATTTTTTTTCCAGGACGCAGGTTTTCCAGTGATTCATTCAGTGAACGAAACTGATCTAGGTTCACCTGTTGTCCGATGATGGCGGAGATTATGGATTCACTGATCTCGATCAATGCGTCACCCATCTGCTCAATGCTGTGTGCGACGAACATGGCGTGCGCAATGTCCCTGGTGTTCCTTTTTACTGATTTAAGCGTACTGATGTAGTCCCGGTACAGTCGTTGATACTGGGCATGAAGTTTCTTGTCACCACGCCCGATTTTATGAGCCAGCCTGGAATTGTGCTCAATAATGGCGGGCAGAACGATTTCGATACTTTTTCTGATGTGCTGCAGCATTGGGGGATAAGCCTTTGCCCGCAAACATTTGATTTGTGAAAGCAGTTCAACTTGCTTGACGCAGTCCCGGCATAGTTCAGAGATGCGCTCCAGATGGGTTGCTGTCAGCTCGATACCGCGCAGTACCTGGTGTTCGTCACTGGCAGTTTTTTTTCTGCTGGCAATCCGGTTGAGACAGCTGGCATGTATTCGCAGTTTCAGGTTATAGGCATAACCGGATCTTTCTATGATGCGTCCACCATTGAGCCGGGAAGGCTGTAAAAAAAAAGCCTGCAGACTGCTCAGCTGACCATCAACCTCGGCGACAAGGAACTGCAGGTTTTCCCTGATGCTATGCGGTAAGTCCTTGCTCATGAAATGTTCCTAGATAGGTGGGCATGTCATTTTCAATCGAAGTGATTGCTTCTGTCAGGTACTGAGGGAACAAAACCAGGGATGGCAGGGTGCGCAGCTCGCGCCACACCACTTCGACCTGGTGCTTGTCAGGACTGGGGCCGTTTCTGGGGAAATAGTCAGCCGGCAAACTGCAGAGAAACAGAAATTCCATCAGGTGACGACGCACCGGCGGGATGGTGTCTTTTTGTTTGAAAAACTCTGCGACATAAATCAGTGTGCCGACAGATACGCTGGCATCAATCTCTTCCATGCACTCCCGCACGAGGGCGTCATGCAGTGATTCTCCAAGTTCCTGTTCGCCACCGGGCAGCCCGTAACGTTCCCCGCGCGCATCGCCATCCTTTCTGAGCAGAAGAATTTTTTCACCCTGAATAATGACGGCCCTGGGGGTGTTTCGAATTGGCGGTAATAACTCATTCATCGATTAGGCCATGATAACCAAATTAATCTGCAAGAACACGTTACAATCATCAAACAGGTTACCGATGTTAGGGTAGCCAGTACTCATAACGTTATCGTCTGAGCACAAGGATCATGACCCGAGTCCATGTTTGCAGAGCTGTTGAAATACCGGATCCATTAAAGATCAGCAGGTATCGAAAAATACCTGAACTGGGGCCTCGAATTCTGTTTTTCAGCGGGGGCACAGCCATCAATGGTCTGAGCAAGACCATTAAAAACTACACGCATAATTCCATCCACCTGGTTACGCCTTTCGATTCGGGTGGAAGCTCGGCCATATTGCGTGAGGCATTTGATATGCCATCTATCGGTGATCTGCGCAGCCGGATGATGGCGCTGGCCGATGAGTCTGTGCTTGGTCACCCGGAAATCTACGAGTTATTTGCCTATCGTCTGCCGAAAGATGAAAGCCCGGCAAAGTTGTGCAAGCAGCTTGATGCGATGGTGAAAGGTGAATATGAGAAGGTTGCTCGCATCAGCAATCCCATGCGCAGGCTGATCTGTAATCAGCTGGGTTATTTTCGAGAGGCAATGCCCGCTGATTTTGATTTACGCGGGGCGAGTATCGGCAACCTCATTCTGACCGGGGGTTATCTGAATAATCATAAGGAACTGGACCCGATCATTTTCCTGTTTTCCAAGCTGGTGAATGTTCAGGGTACGGTCAAGGCGATTGTCAGTGATTCTTTGCATCTGGCAGCAGAGCTGGAAGATGGCAGTCTTGTTTGCGGACAACATCGATTGACAGGAAAGGAATTGCCGCCGATCACTTCTCCTGTCAAGCATATGCACTTGTCAGAAAGTCGTGATGAACTGATACCGGCATCTTGCCGCCTGCGTAAAAAGGGTCGCAAGCTCATCGAGTCGGCTGACCTGATCTGTTACCCGCCAGGTAGTTTCTATACCAGTGTTCTGGCAAACCTGATGCCTGAAGGTGTGAATGAAGCGATCGCTGCAAATGACTGTCCCAAGGTTTATGTGCCCAACCCGACACCTGATCCGGAGCAGATCGGGCTTGGCGGGAAGCAGGCGGTGCGTCGCCTGTTGCGTTGTCTGAAACCAGTCTCTGGGAAAGCGTCGACAGCGCACATACTGAATTTTGTGCTGATGGATTCCAGGCATGGCCAGTATTTTGAGGGCCTCACAGCTAACATGCTCAAGGGCCTTGGAGTTGAGTTGATATCAACTCGATTGATCAGCAAGCATAGTGCGCCTTATTATGATAACGAGCTGTTAGCGGATGCATTGTTGTCACTGGCATGATGTATGATATCGGCATATGCTGGCCCGAAGGGCGCAGTACAGGGAAGTATGGAGTAATCCCTTCACAAGGTGAAGGGAATCAGTAAAGTGGTATCAGTGGCGGGTGTAGTTCAATGGTAGAACGGAAGCTTCCCAAGCTTTTAATGAGGGTTCGATTCCCTTCACCCGCTCCATTTCCATCATCCCCGTGAATCAGGTGCGCCGCCAGCGGGTTCCGTCGGCACCGTCTTCCAGTTCAATGCCTTGC
>JBFFRZ010000265.1:0-3187 GCA_041572715.1 Gammaproteobacteria bacterium | reverse complement strand
GCCAGATTCCGGTGTTGTACCTGTTAACAATTTACCTGCTTCCTGTTGCAGATCTGCAGCGATTGGTGAAAGCAGTTCAAGCAGGCTCATCGACATCGGCAATATCTGAATTAATGCCCACCCGATCCATAGCAAAAGCGCAAGGCACATCGGCCAAGACTGGCGGAAAGATGGCGTCAGTCCTGTGCGGTTAATTACCCACAAAAGCAGCCAGAAAAATACCAGCAAGCTGGCAAATACCAGCAGCATAGTCCAACCGGTAATCACTTTGGCACCAAACGGCAATGGCGCAAGTACCAACAGGACAAGGAAGCCTATGAATATCCAATGGTCGGGTTGCTCAGACTGCGGATATAAGTTACTCAAGAATAATTCCCGTTATAACTGGTCGTCATCAGATTCTATCTGATGGAAGGAACTGCCGTTAGTGTGAGCGTAGCTCAATTATCATATGCAGCTGTTCCCGATTAAGGATGAGATTCATTCGGGGGTAAAACGAGAGGTCAGCTTCAGGCCAGTTATATGGGCTATTACGGCTCAGAGGGCGAGGCTATTGGCGGACCTTCTGTGGATCCTCCACCCCCGGTATTACCGCTTGAACCTGTTATGGAACCGGCGCCGGTAGCGGTCAGCCGTATCGGGGTAACAATTACGCGGTCACTGGTCGAGGTGGAATCCAATGCAACCGCTTCACCGTAAGCTGTCGGAAAATCCTGTTCAAACTGGCCTGTATTTATGATGTTATAAACATCATCAAAGCGTGTAGCGATAGCCTGTTGGGTAGTAGAGCTCAGATAAATAATGGCTTCATTACCAGGCACGGTGGTCACGGTAACGACGATCTGTCCTGCCGCGCCTATTGAAGTCGTGACGTTTTGTTCGCCGTAGTGGGCGATAATATCTTCAAGTGTGGTATCCGCGGTTACGGCAAATGCCCCCTGCGCAAATACAGAAAATGAGACCAGGCAGGCGGTGAATGCGACCAGTAAAAACTTATATCTGTACGTCATCGCCATGGCAAGCTCCCTCATGATGATTAGCTGAATGCAGCATGCAAAAGTATATCGGAAAAATACTGGTGCACAAACACGGAGGCTTTTATGCAGAAACGCAACTAATTGATATTTATTAACATATCGTCAGCCAACATCAATCAATAGCCTCGTACTGCGACGTTTACCCAACAGGCAGCTTGAACAGACCCCATATACTCAGGTGCCGACGCAGTATTTTTGCATTCGCGAGTGTTGCTGAAAATTACTGCAAACCACCTGTTTCTTTCGATACCTCTCTGCAACATCGACCAGAAACTTCTCAGCGCCTCGATATTCCAATAGCGTGCGCATGCTTGCGATCACTCGACCTCTTGCTGGAGGCGTAAACACGCCCCACCCGGCAAGACCAATCTCAACCATGGTGTAATGAATATTCAGTCGATCAGGGGCCAATGCATGCGCATGCAGCAAGTATTGCTCGAGATTGCTGTCGTATTCGCCCAGTCGCGCTTTCATCAGTGCAATATTACGCCACACCCAGGGGGAAGACGGCATCAATACAGCAGCCCGGCGAAAATCTGATAGTGCCATTTTCAGCTTTTCATCTTTTGATGCTTCATCTGGCAGGAGTTGGGATAACCCGTCATTAACCCGGCCTCGAGCTTCAATTAACAGTGGATTTTTTGCATCCCATTTTAGCGCCTGGCTGACCATATCCTGCATGAGGCGGTACTCATTATCCGTTACAGGTCGTTGGTCCTGTCCCCATGTCCTGAAACTGACTTTCGCTGGATAGTAGTAAAAATCTGCAATGCCTCGGGAAACACTCGCGATGGCTGCCCAGAGCAGCAGCAGGCCGGCTGTGACGAAAACGAGCCATCTAACGCTGGGAGGCAATTCGGCTTGAGTGGGCATGTTCGGTTTATGGCGGCGTATGGATAACCTAAGGCCCTGCGTCCAGCGTTGCCGGGACTCGAAATCTGTTCATGGCACAAAGCTTACTAGATTCCCGCTTTCGCGGGAATGACGGGTATCGGGCGTGGAAGTAAGGGGAACTGGCTACCCCGCTACCAATCCAGGCATAGCAAAGACCCGGAATTCATCCTAATCTCTTTCACAATCTAGCTGCTTTGACTGCCTATCGCTGGTATGGATGTTCGTGGTCACGCGTATTTGGAGTAGAAATAATAAGAACTGGCTACCCTGCCTTCATTCCGGACGTAGCGCAGCGAAGATCCGGAATCCATATCAACCTCTTCCCCGGGCTCAGCATGGGTATCTGCGCTGGCGGGTATGACGAAAACTGGATTAGTCAGGTCCTTATGCGTGATGCGGTTCAAACAAACCCTTAACAATGGACCAGGGATTATCATTCACCAGCTTGTCGGCTTCCTCCTCACCAATGATTTCAGCGGCGGCCTTACGCCCTGCTTCCAACTCGGGGGGGCGGAACTCTGGATTATGTGCATCGCTGGCCAGAACCGTTACCCACCCCTGCTCGAGTAATTCATTAGCGCGCTGTTGAGCTACCGGGCCGAAGTAGCCGGCTACGGAACTGGCGGTCAGTTGCAGCAGGCAACCCGCGGACACGAATGGGGTAATCTTTTCCCGGACACGCATGACATCCTTGTTCCTTTCCGGATGAGCAATCATGGGGCGGATATCCTGGGCAAGCAGCCACTCAACCAGCTTGTCACTGCCGGGCGGGATGTTCTCGTGCGGAAACTCCAGCAACATCACCTGCTTTCCCTGGTATTCACCCAGGAATGGTATCTGTCCGTCCTGCACCATCTGCTGGATTTCCGGCATTAGCCTGACCTCGGCAGCGGCACGTACATCCAACGGGATGTCTGCCTTGTTTAGTGCCGCGCGGAATTTTTTCAGGTCATTCTTGATACTTTCCAGCAGGTTTTGATAACGCCCGACATGGATATGAGGGGTAAGAACAGACCTGGTAATGCCGTTGGCGGTCGCAATCCTCGCCATCTCCAGGGCAGTTTCGAGATCATCTGGGCCATCGTCGATGCCGGGTAACAGATGGCAATGGATATCTATCATGAAGATTCTGGATCAGGATTTAGAATCGTATCCATATCCCGAATAATAATCGGCACCATAGTAGCCGTAACGACTTTTCTTACCCGGCTGCATCTTGTTCAGTACCACACCAATGATCGGCGCCCCAACCTGCT
>JBFFRZ010000264.1:0-3205 GCA_041572715.1 Gammaproteobacteria bacterium | reverse complement strand
GGCCAAGGTGGCTGTTTCGCCGGGCCTGGGTTTTGGCAGCTATGGCGACGACTACGTGCGATTTGCATTGATTGAAAACGAACACAGAACCCGGCAGGCGGTACGCGGTTTGCGGGAAATGTTCAGGAAGGACGGCCTGCTTTAATCGGCCCTGCATCACAGGAAAGGAATCACAGATATGGAACCAGTCAAAATAGGATTAATGGGCCTGGGCACAGTCGGTGGCGGAACGGCTACCGTTCTGATGCGCAATGCAGAGGAAATTGCGCGTAGGGCGGGTCGCGGCATACGGGTAGATATGGCCGCAGCCATGGACCTTGATCGTGCAGAGGAACTAGGCCTGAAAGATATACGCCTGACGACCAGTGCAGAAGAGATCGTGAACGATCCTGATTGCGAAGTGGTGGTTGAATTAATTGGCGGTTATGAGCCAGCCCGAACACTGGTATTGAAGGCGATCGAGAATGGCAAGCATGTGGTAACGGCGAACAAGGCACTGATAGCCCTGCATGGTGACGAAATCTTCAAGGCTGCCCAGGCAAAAGGTGTCGTGGTTGCATTCGAAGCAGCTGTTGCGGGCGGCATACCGATTATCAAGGCAGTGCGAGAGGGGCTGAGTGCCAATCAGATACAGTGGGTTGCCGGCATTATCAACGGAACCGGCAACTTCATTCTGACCGAGATGCGTGACAAGGGACGTGATTTTGATGACGTTCTTAAAGAGGCCCAGGCACTCGGCTATGCGGAAGCCGATCCTACCTTTGACGTTGAAGGCATCGATGCAGCACACAAGCTGACAATCCTGGCCTCACTGTCTTTCGGTATACCATTGCAATTCGACGCCTGCTATACCGAAGGTATCAGCCAGATTACCCGGGAGGATGTCAATTATGCCGAGGAACTGGGTTACCGCATCAAGCATCTGGGTATTACGCGGCGTACTGAAAGCGGAATTGAATTAAGGGTTCACCCGACACTGATACCCGAGAAACGTCTGATTGCCAATGTCGATGGTGTCATGAATGCTGTACTCGTAATGGCGGATGCAGTCGGGCCGACTCTTTATTACGGCGCTGGTGCCGGTGCTGAGCCGACGGCATCAGCGGTGGTTGCCGATATCATCGATGTGGTGCGTACCCTGACCTCTGACCCGGAAAATCGCGTGCCGCACCTGGCCTTCCAGCCGGATTCCCTGTCCGATATCCCGGTCCTGCCAATCGAAGCTATCGAAACTTCATATTATTTACGCATGCTCGCGGCAGACCGCCCGGGCGTGCTGGCGGAAGTAACGACCATACTCGGTGATGCCGGTATCAGTATTGAAGCAATGATCCAGAAAGATCCGCAGTCGGACCAGCAGGCGCAAATCATCATCCTGACGCATCGGGTAGTGGAGCGCCAGATGAACGATGCGATCGCAAAAATCGAATCACTGGACAGTATTGCGGGATCAGTAACGCGTATCCGCATGGAGGCACTGGGCCGTTGAGCCTGACCCCCGACGATTACCAGTTTCTCAGGGAGCGGCGGCGGCTGGTCAGTAGCTGGCCGGTGGTCGGTGGTGGCGCACTGTTTGTCCTGCTAGTGTTGTATGCCTGGCTATCATTTTCCTTTCCCCAACTGGCTAATCCTGCCTATGTTTATCAGCAGATCAGGGACAACAACCTGACACAGGATGTACTTACCATGCTGGCAATGCTGGCGCCGATATTCCTGATGATGATATTCGCCATAATCGGCATCATGCTTGGTTATATCTTTGCCTTCATGCGAACCCAGAAACGTTTGCTGGATATCATCGACCGTCGCATGAATGGCTGACGGGCACTGTCCAGGTCAGGCAGGCATCTGACGCTTCAGGATCAGACGGGTTCTTCAGGTATATGACTGCTTGAGGAAGGATATTACTTCATCCTCGATCTGATCTTTTTCAATAATTGTTTTTTGTGTAACGGGTTTTTCGAATAGCGAGGAAATCATTTCAGGAACCTTCAATTTTGCAGCATCAGAAATATACTGCAGCGCATCGATGTCATGAAAGTCGGTCTTTCCGGTGAGCAAATTGGCGATAATCGATGAGAATTTTGTCCACTCAGCAGTTGAGTAGATGATTGTTGGGATATTCTCGGTAGCACAGCTGCTCTGGGCCTTGAAGCAAGTAGCCGTGTGCGGGTCCATCAGATAGCCATTGTCGAACCACTGTTTGATGATATCCCGACCCTCCTGGTCAGTGCAGTAATCAGCCGAAAAATATTGCTGTAGTTGTGCATGCTCTGCCCGGGTGAGTTCATAGCAGTGGTCGTTATCCAGTTGATACATCAACTCCTTTGTGCGTTCGTCGCCATACAAGTCATATAAAACCCGTTCTATATTGGACGATTTCAAAATGTCCATGGCCGGAGAGGTCGTTGTGACAACCGCCCGGTTTCTGATGTCGTACCGACCTTTATTGATTAGCTCAGTCAGCACGTTGTTGCTGTTGGATGCAATGACAATCTTTTCAACGGGCAGGCCCATCTTCATGGCGTAATATCCGGCCAGTGCGTTGCCGAAGTTTCCGCTCGGCACATTCAGGTATACTTTTCACCCAAATTGATCTCCTTCCGGCGAACAAGCTCCAGGTAGCTATGAACGTGGTAGATCATCTGGAATATGATGCGGCCGATATTTACTGAATTCGCTGCAGAGAGGAAGGTGTTTTCCTTTTGCAGTATCGACTTGAAATCCTGCGAACTGAGCAATCGCTTGAGCGCATGCTGCGCATCATCAAAAACACCCCTGATGCCAACCACTTTCAGATTGGCCGCATCCTCGGTGACCATTTGCAATCGCTGTACATCCGATGTGCCACCATCGGGATAAAGACAAACGACACGGATATTATCCTGATCCTTGAAGGTTTCCAGTGCAGCAGGGCCGGTGTCGCCGCTGGTCGCGGCCAGTACCAGGTAATTTTCATTGCGTTGTTGTGCAATACCAGACAGAACGGTACCGAAGGGTTGTAATGCCATGTCTTTGAATGCGCGTGTGGGCCCATGGTACAGCTCGCATACGTATGTATTATCGTTGAGTTTGACCACCGGCACCGGGTCGTCAGGGTCATCAAAAAGGTCATACAGGTTTAACGCATCCTGCAAAATACTGTCATCTACACCCAGGTCGAATTCATTGAGTATCGCATTTGCCAGTGCTTTGTAGGCCAGGT
>JBFFRZ010000263.1:0-3236 GCA_041572715.1 Gammaproteobacteria bacterium | reverse complement strand
GGTGTTCGCTTTGCAAATGGTGAACCCCTGACAGAAACGGATGTCCCCTCGGCGGTTTTGTTGCCAGCCGGACATACCGGGCCAGCATTTCTGGTCTTTCCCAATTTCAACGTCATCATGAGATGGAACAATAGTGAATCCTACGCACTGGCCGTTGGCCTGCTGGCCGACCGGATTGCAGGGATGCGCCCACTGCTGAACCCGCCCTCGCTGTCCGAGCCTGCCCTGAGCAAACAGGCGCTTTGGTCGATCCAGTCGAGGCTGAATGAACTGGGATATGATGCGGGCAAGCCCGATGGGGTCATGGGACCCAATACCCGGGCTGCACTGAGGGCCTTCCAGCAGGCATCCGGCCTGGTCGCCGACGGTTACCCGGACCCCGATACCCAGGCACGCCTACTGCGGACTGGCTCAGGCTGACTCCAGCAGTCGTTTAAACATCACCTGGTCGGTTGCATTCCCGGCAACAATTGGTGGTCGTTTGATGTGTAAATCTCGCACCGCATCTGCAACCCGACTTCCGGGCACCAGAAAGCTTGCGTGCTGTTTCATCCATCTCGACTGTTCTGCGGTGGCCATGTCGAACAGGTTATGCAAGCCCTTGACACTAGTGACGGCAATTACAACCTGATCATACAGGGCCAGTTGCTGCAGGGGTTCGTTACTCTGCGCGGGTTTCACACGGATATAGATATCTACGCAACTGACAATCCCTCCCCTTGCCTGTAATTGCTCATGTAAATACTCGCGTCCACCCTTGCCCTTGATGATGGTATAGCGACGTCCCTGAACGTCCTGCATTTCGGGCATCGCCAGCAAGGCTTCACTATTGTAAGGACTTGGCGGCACCAGGGCCGGGGTCAAGCCATGATCCCGTAAGGCCTGTGCGGTAGCCTGGCCAATGGCCATGATGCGCGTGCTCGCCAGCTTTCCCGGTGCAACACGATTGATTTCCCCGACCCCAAGGCTTACGGCATTGGCGCTGATGAAGATCAGGCAATCAGACGACTGCTGTAATATCTGTTCGTCAGCACCGGTTAATTCTCTTGGCTCAATTGCGATGACCGGAAAGCGTATCACCCGACCACCGGCTTCCTCGACGAGATCAATAAAGTTTTCTGCCTGGTGGGCCGGTCGGGTCACCAGAACCGTCATATTTTTCAGCTCCTCACTCATACCGCTTGATCCTCAGCCCTTCAGCAGCGCCCTGACGCCAGGCAAATGACGCCTGCTCACCTCAATCGTATCCATTATGCCGCGAAGACCAAGATGGGCGTGGCCGTGCTCATCCTTTTTCAGCTCCTGCAAAAATGAAGGTGCAACCAGTGCGTTACGGTGAACCCGGACAAACTCATCTGCGAATTCCTTTTCCAGTGAAACCAGGGCCTCTTCGATCAGCACACTGCCACCCTTGTGACGGACCTCAACATATTTTGAATCCGCCTTGAAAAAATAGATATCCTTGATATTGATCAGTTGCAGATCACCGCGGACACGTGCGCAGATATGTGTGCGCTTGCCGCTATCGATATCCTCATCCAGTTGCTGCATCTGCACTCGTGAGATTCGATGGGCAGCCTGCAAGGCAGCACCCAGCTTGTTCGCCCGCACGGGCTTTAGCAGGTAGTCCACCGCGTGGGACTGAAAGGCGTCAAGCGCGTGCTCGCTGTATGCCGTGGTAAAAATAATAGCCGGAGCCCGATCAAGCTCTGCCAGGTGCTTGCCCACTTCCAGCCCATCCATGCCCGGCATCCTGATATCCAGCAGAATAATATCGATATTGTCAGTCGCCACCATCCGTATCGCCTGTAATCCATCCTGTGCTTCACCGACAACAATATAGTCGTCCATAGCCTCGATCAGCTTCCTGAGCCTGGTTCTGGCCAGCGGCTCGTCGTCAACAACAAGGATACGGGCCTGTTTCATCCCGTCATCACCGGTAACGTGATTGATACTCGATAGTCGACTTCATCCTGCGATGACTCCAGTGTCGCACCTCCCCCGTATGCCAGTTGCAGACGTTCACGAATATTGCCGATCGCCAGCTGGTTACCCTGTCGCTGAGTATCGTCATCCCTGCCCGGCAGGGGATTGGTAATGTTGATGCGCAGTTTGTCGTCCTGGCTGATTTCAATGGTGATACTGCCGCCGTCCGTCCTTCGTTCGATGCCATGGTATACCGCGTTCTCAACCAGTGGCTGAATCACCAGCGCAGGCAAACGAAGCGACATCAGACTTTCATCTACCTGCCAGTTGATTGCCAGGCGATCATGCAACCGCAGGCGCTCTATTTCCAGGTAATACCCGGTAAGTGAAATCTCTTCACCCAGCGTCGTCATGGCATCATCGGCATTGAGTATCGCGCGATAGATTTCTGACAAATCCAGCACCGCTTTTTCTGCCGCATCGGCATCAACATGAGTCAGCGCCGCGATGGTGTTCATGCTGTTAAACAAAAAGTGGGGCCTGATTCGTGCCTGCAGTGCCTGGATTCGTGCCTGATTTTCCGCCATCGTTCTCATCTGTAACTGTTTTTGCAAGTACATGTAGCGCAACGCAATACCGCTGATAATGATACTGATGGCAACATTACGTAGCAGGAACAGGCCGTGGCGATCTGGTCGCAGATAGAACAGGGCTTCAAGATTCACGGTGAGCTGATAGGCCAGTTCACTAACCGCGAGCGTCATTAACTGTATGACCACGAACACAATCATCGAGCTGACCGGCATGGAGAGATGTCTCAACCATGGGGTCAGTATGCACAAGACGACGAGGCTGGTCATACCCAGCCACTGCAGGAACAGGGCCAGCATGCCCAGGGACTCCCATGTTGCCATCAGGCCCTGCCCCGGCACCAGCAACATGACGATGGCCAGCAGCATCATAATGACCGCGATCAGTAGTACGGACCTCAGACCGCAAAAGTCAGCGAGCAGGTTATCGGTTTCAGATCGTGCCATGCACGAAGTGTTTAACTAAATGGATCGGCTTGCAAGCCAAACCACTGATATAATCATCGCGGCCCTGGTTCAACCTGTCTTCAGTTTGGCCAGGGGCCGTGCAGAAGGGAAATTAAATGAGCGATACAGAAGACAAAAAACCCTGGGCCGGGCGTTTTTCCGAGCAGACGGATTCACTGGTTGAAACTTTTACCGAATCAGTCAGCTTCGATCAGCGCCTTTATGCCCATGACATCAGGGGCTCAATGGCTCACGCGCGGATGCTGGCCAGCG
>JBFFRZ010000262.1:0-3239 GCA_041572715.1 Gammaproteobacteria bacterium | reverse complement strand
GCAATCGGTTATTCCGGACTGGCGTATGCGACAGATCACGTAAAGATGGCCTGCATTGTGGGCAAGAACGGTGGTAATTGCGTCATGCCAACTGTTGCTTCTGCAAGCGATGGCAGCTATCCCATCGCACGTCCATTGTTGATGTATACTAACGGTCAGCCAAAAGGCGATATAAAGACTTACCTGGACTGGATTCTGAGTGATGAAGGACAGTGTATTATTCTCAATAAGGGATATGCCCCGGTCAGGGCGGTGACCTGCAAATAAAGAGGCCGCTACCAGTCTCTGGATTTCAATATGAAACATTATGAACAACGTCTTGAAACAGACATCGCCAATATTCGTGATCATGTAGACACACAGGCGGCTTCCGTCAGTAAGGCAATGAAGCAATCAATTCATGCTTTATTGACCGGGGATGAAAAACTGGCGAGCGAGGTGATTATCGCTGATGGCCCGGTTAATCGGGCGATGCGTCAAATTGATGCCATGTGTCACAGTTTTATTGCCGTACATCTTCCCAGTGGCCGGCACCTTAGGCTCATCTCATCAATCATCCGCATCAATATCACGCTTGAACGCATCGGGGATTATGCCGTAACCATTGCCCGTGAACTGGTGCAGTTGAGCGAAAAGCCCGCAGGCGCAATCGCTGATGTCATCGAGAAACTGAATGATCATGCCATGGGCGTTTTTCAGCAGGCGCTTGAATCATTTAAAAGAGATGATGCCGACCTGGCGAAACAGACAATGAATCTGACCCAGCAAACGGTAACCTTGTTTAACGATATTCTGGACGCTTTGGTAAAAGAGCAGGAGAAGCGTCATGTCACCGATCTATTCGCCCTGTTTGTTGTATCCCATCACCTGGTACGTGTGTCTGACCAGTCAAAAAACATCTGTGAAGACGTTGTTTTTGCCGTTACCGGCGAAACCAAGGCAAAAAAGAAATACAAAGTACTTTTTCTCGATGAAGACAACAGCTGTTTAAGCCAGATGGCGCAGGCCATTGGCAATAAGTCGTACGCACTCGGTGGTGAATTTTACTGTGCGGGAAAAAGTCCGGCCGCGGAACTGCATCCTGGACTTGCGGACTTTATGGGCCAGCATGGTATCAACATGGAGGGCAGCAAGCCAAAGTCAATTGCTGCTTTAGAGCACCCGCTAGAAGATTTCCATGTTGTGGTCAGCCTGAAAGGGACGGCCAGGTCCTATATGGATAATGTGCCGTTCCACACGGCATTGCTGGAATGGGATGTTGGCGATGTGCCTTCGCAAGAGAGCAGTGATTTGTGTGGACAGCGCCTGAACGATGCATACCGGGACCTGGCGCTGCAGATCAAGGACCTGATGCAGTTGCTGCGTGGAGATGAGTCTCCCGGTAGCTGATTCCGGTGAGCATGCAAGGGGGCAGCAGGTGGATACTCAGGGTTTAGTCGGGCAGGTAGCGGTAGATTTCGACAAGCGGGACTTTGACTGGTACCTGGACAAGACCATGCAGGTGCTGGTTTTTATCGGTGGCATCTCGGCAATCATATTCATCATCGGCATCTTTGTATTCATTACCAAGGAAGGAATCGGTTTCATTACCGATCGTATGGACTTCACCGAGTTTTTTACTACCGAATACTGGTTTCCAAGCGATGAAGATGAACCTGAGTTTGGTATTCTTGCGCTAATCGTAGGCACGGCCAGCGTCACCGGGCTCGCTATGATTGTGGCCATACCCTTCGCACTGGGTGCAGCGGTATATATCGGGGAATTCGCTACCGGTAAAACTCGCGAATACCTGAAGGTCCTGGTAGAGCTGCTGGCGGCAATTCCATCCGTGGTCTGGGGCTTCATTGGCCTATCCATCATGAATCCCCTGATCATCGAGATGTTTGATGTTCCGGTTGGCCTCAACATACTCAACGCCGGCATTATTCTCGGATTAATGGCGGCACCAATAATGGCCTCAATCGCTGAAGACGCGTTGAAGGCCGTACCCGATCGGTATCGTGAGGCTGCCGAGGCCATGGGTGCAACGCGTTGGCAGGTGACGTTCAAAGTAGTTCTACCGGCAGCCAAGAATGGCTTGCTCGGGGCAGTATTGCTCGGTGTGGGTCGGGGTTTTGGTGAGACTATGGCGGTACTCATGGCAACGGGGCATTCTGTAAATCTGCCGACCAGCGTGTTTGATTCCGTCCGTGCACTGACCGCCACAATTGCAGCAGAACTGGGGGAAACCGCAGTCGGCTCAGATCATTATGGAGCGCTGTTTACCATCGGTATATTCCTTTTCATTATCACTTTTCTCATTAACATGACGGCGGACCTGGTCGTGCGTGGCGTGAGAAAGGGGTAGGTAGATATACATGGCGCTCATGCAATTCATTTGTTCCAATACAGTGGGTATCTAGATCATGTTTGATGCAACGGAGCTTAATAGACGCAACGATAACGTGCAGAAACTCGTCATGATCCTGTTTCTCATGATGACGGTGATATTGATCATCCCGGTACTCATTATTCTGGGCACCCTCATCGTCAAGGGCGGCCCAATAATTTCCTGGGATTTCCTGTTCACCAATCCGACGGATGGCATGACCGCAGGCGGGATTTTTCCGGCCTTAATTGGAACAGTCTGGCTGGTGGGTGTTGCACTGCTGGTTTCTGTTCCTCTTGGAGTTGCGGCGGCAATCTACCTGAGCGAGTACGCCCCTGATAACTGGCTGACAAGGGTGATTAACCTGGCGATTATTAACCTGGCAGGCGTGCCTTCAATCGTGCACGCGCTGTTCGGTGTCGGGGCTTTTGTTATATTTTTCGGTTTTGGCACGAGTATTCTTGCCGCAAGCCTTACCCTTGCAATCATGACACTACCGGTTGTGATTGTTGCCAGCCGCGAATCATTACAGGCAGTGCCGCAGGCATTTCGTGAAGCTTGCTGGAACATGGGTGCAACCCGGTGGCAAACCATTATGCGGGTGGTGCTACCCAATGCGATCAGTGGCATCCTGACCGGTGTTATTCTGGAGGTATCGCGCACTACCGGTGAAACCGCACCAATCATGTTTACCGGTGCAGCATTCTTTTTACCTTTTCTGCAATATAAACCATCATTTCAACCACAGAATCCTGTTTATCTCTTCATATCCCTTGGTATAAAATGCATCCGGACGCAATCTTTGTTTGGTTATATTCATCTGGCACCACCCGTTTCAATATCACCTGAATACCTGTTTGCTTTTTTGACT
>JBFFRZ010000261.1:0-3247 GCA_041572715.1 Gammaproteobacteria bacterium | reverse complement strand
TTTTGATGCTCAGGATCATAACTCATTACCGAAGCGGCTCCATCGGTGATCAGCTGATCAGCCAGATTGCACAGCTTGTCAAACAGTTCAGAGAATTCATCGTTGGATGAGATGTCAACCAGCAGCTCTGTCTGCAAATCAAGCAACTTGTCAATATGATCTGATGGAATCGGCTCGTCGGTCTTTTCCGGATTCTGAAAAACACTGATGTTGGTCATGACGTCTCTTGTGTGGTTATTTCTGTACCAGTTATATTAGAGTTATCTGATGCGCAATACACGCCAACTATGTTACTGCATTTTACAACCCTGACCTAGTTCTCTGAACGCATCTGCGGAAACAACAGCACGTCACGTATGGAAGGAGAATCAGTCAGCAGCATGACCAGGCGATCGATACCAATCCCCTCACCTGCTGTTGGCGGCATGCCGTATTCCAGCGCCGTAATGTAATCACCATCATAGTGCATGGCTTCATGGTCGCCGGCATCTTTCTCCTCAACCTGGCGGCGAAAACGCTCAGCCTGGTCTTCTGCGTCATTCAGCTCTGAAAATCCATTGGCCAGTTCACGGCCACCAACAAAAAATTCAAAGCGGTCGGTGACCTCGGGATCTTCGTCGTTGCGCCGGGCAAGCGGTGAAACCTCGGTTGGGTATGCCGTGATAAACGTAGGCTGCTCCAGCAGGTGCTCGACCGTATTTTCAAATATCTCCAGCTGTACCTTGCCCAGCGGGTAGTCATCCTTGATTTCGACGTTCAGTGAACCGGCCAGTTTGCGTGCCGCATCGAGTGAGTCCAGCTGTTCAGTACTAATATCCTTGTTGTAATTCAGGATCGCCTGTTTAACCGTCATTCGTGCGAATGGTTTGGAAAAGTCGTAGGTCTTACCCTGGTAAGTTACCTCGTTGGTACCGAGGATTGCGGTGGTCATTGAACGCAACAAATCCTCGGTAAGGTCCATCAGGTCATTGTAATCAGCATAGGCCTTGTAAAATTCGATCATGGTGAATTCAGGATTGTGCCGTGTTGAAAGGCCCTCATTACGAAAGCTGCGATTGATCTCATAGACGCTCTCAATACCACCAACGATCAGGCGCTTCAGGTAGAGTTCAGGTGCGATTCGCAGGTAAAGATCTCTGCCGAGCGCATTATGGTGCGTGACAAAGGGGCGTGCGACAGCACCACCGGGTATCGGCTGCATCATGGGCGTTTCTACTTCCAGAAAGCCCGCCTCATTAAAATAGTCGCGCATGAAATTGATAATCGCAGATCGGGTGCGGAACACATCACGAACCTCGGGATTCATGATCAGGTCAACGTAGCGCTGCCGGTAACGTGCCTCTGTATCTGTCAGGCCATGAAACTTTTCCGGCAATGGCCGAAGTGACTTGGTCAGAAGCCTTATATCGCTGACTCTTATGGATAACTCACCCACCTTGGTACGAAATATTTCTCCGGTTGCTCCGATGATATCGCCGACGTCCCAGTGCTTGAACTCATCGTTGTA
The DNA here is from genome assembly GCA_041572715.1 of Gammaproteobacteria bacterium. Classification (GTDB taxonomy): domain Bacteria; phylum Pseudomonadota; class Gammaproteobacteria; order JAJDYQ01; family JAJDYQ01; genus JAJDYQ01. The sequence continues at coordinate 1,740 of JBFFRZ010000261.1, read as the reverse complement.
AAATCCTTCCGGCAGTGCATCACGCTGTACGAATAACTGGATCTTGCCCGAGGCATCCTGGATGTGTGCGAAAGTGGCCTTGCCCATGATCCGCTTGCTCATCATGCGACCGGCAACACTGACCTGAATGGATGCGCCTTCCAGGTATTCCTTGTCATGTTCTTCGTGCATTGCCAGCAGGTCGGCTGCCAGCGCATTGCGCCGAAAATCATTTGGAAAAGCCGGACTGCCCTGAGCACGGATGGCCTCCAGCTTTTTACGTCGTTCAGCGACCAGCTTGTTTTCGTCCTGATGTTCTGACATGTTTAGCCCCCGTTATAGTCCCGCTTTCAAGCTTGCTTCAATAAACTGGTCGAGGCTGCCATCGAGCACTGCCTGCGTATTTCCAGTCTCAACATTTGTACGCAAGTCCTTGATTCTTGACTGATCCAGCACGTATGAGCGGATCTGACTGCCCCAGCCAATATCGGACTTGCTGTCTTCCAGTGCCTGCTGACTGTCCGAACGTTTCTGTATTTCAAGTTCGTACAGTTTGGCTCGCAGGAGTTTCATTGCCTGGTCCTTATTCTTGTGCTGGGACCTGTCGTTCTGACACTGCACCGCCACCCCGGTTGGTAAATGCGTAAGACGGACGGCGGAATCGGTTTTGTTGACATGCTGACCGCCTGCACCACTGGCACGATAAGTATCCACACGCAAATCAGCCGGGTTGATATCGATCTCGATATTGTCGTCTATCTCCGGTGAGACAAACACCGCGGCGAACGAAGTGTGCCGTCGATTGCCAGAATCGAAAGGTGACTTTCTCACCAGGCGATGTACTCCGGTTTCAGTTCGCAACCAGCCAAAAGCATATTCGCCCTCGTATTTGACCGTGGCACTTTTGATTCCGGCAACATCCCCCGGGGATGCTTCGATCAATTCAACCTTGAAGCCCTTGTCCTCGCCCCACCTGAGATACATTCGAAGCAGCATCTCGGCCCAGTCCTGGGCTTCGGTACCACCCGAACCTGCCTGTATATCAAGGTAGGCATTATTCGCATCCATTTCCCCGGAAAACATCCGGCGGAATTCAAGATCTGCCAGCTGGGATTCATATTGATTCAGATCACTGACCACGGCATCGACCGTGTCCTGGTCTGCTTCCTCCCTGGCCATTTCCAGCAGTTCACTGGCGTCAGTCAGTCCACTCGACAACGTATCTATAACACCCACGACTTTTTCCAGCTGAGCACGCTCCTGCCCCAGGCCCTGTGCACGTTCGGCATTATTCCAGACATCGGGATCTTCCAGTTCCCGATTAACTTCAATCAGTCGATCCTTCCGTTTTTCGTAGTCAAAGATACCCCCTGAGAACGTCTACGCGTTCCTGCATATCACTGATTTGTGTGAAATAGGGGTTGAGTTCCAGCATGGTCTATTGCGCAATCTTTCAGGGAGGCGCGATGGTACACCAGCACAGTGTAAACCGGAACCTTGACTTGAAGTAGCAGGCCGTCGGCCTGGCCGGACGACGCGAAGAGCGTTATGCGGAGCGAAATTCCGTGAGATTATTCTTGCTGATCATTGAGCGGATGATGGCGACATATTGCTCGCCCTTGGCAGAGTACTTGATGAGACCTTCAGCCATGGCAAATCCATCAGGATCCTCTCCGGCCTCACGCTGTTCAAGACGTATCACACGCAGCGGCTGGTAAGCCGGATGGCTATTGAGCAATGTTATGTTGTGTCGGATCGAGT
>JBFFRZ010000260.1:0-3253 GCA_041572715.1 Gammaproteobacteria bacterium | reverse complement strand
TGTCGTGGTATGGCCGGCAAACCAGGGCATGGATATACCACCGGCCTTTTATGAAGAGGATCCGGACCCGTTGCCCAGTTATGATGTTTCAGGCTACCCGGCATCGATTCAGTTCAATCCATCCGCGTTCCCGGGTAGCGTGCCGGTGGTCAGCCGGTTTCAGTTATTCAGGGTGAAGGATAACCAGCTGCTTGAAGCTGCAGCGAAGCTGGATGTGGCTAATGACGCTAACCGTAAATTCACTGAATACGAGCATGCGCTTTTTCCAGCCCAACGCCTGGAATGGGGGACTCGCTATCGGGCTGAGGCCGACTATCATTACGCAGGTCAGCAAGAAAGCCTGAGCTGGGAATTCACGACGCAGGAGCTTGACCTGCCGATGGTGACTGTGACTAGCGACAACCAGCCCATACTGGTAACGCCGGGCGAATCATTCGCGATTTATGTACCGCCCAGGGGTCCTCGCGATGGGGAAGGTGTCTACCAGAGTCGTTTTCCATCTGGCATGAAACTGGACATCAAGATTCATGATAGCCATACGTTGATTGTGACCGCGAGCGGACGGATGGGGAATGCGAGTATCAAGTTTCATGGCCTGAATATCCGCCTGCTGCAGCAGTAGTTTCCGCTGACTTAAAAGAGCTACGGTTATTTCCGGCGGCATGCTCTGTGGGTGCCCGGCTTATATGCAGAGGGGATTATGCATTGGCCTTGTCGCAGCCTACCTGAAAGAACTCCGGTTCATCTGATAGTTTCATCGCGGTGAGTTTGCCTCCCCAGACGCAACCGCTATCCAGCGCATAGATATTTTCTGCCAGGTAGTGACCGAGCGCTGCCCAGTGCCCGAATATGATTTTCATGTCCTGGTTCTGCCGGCCGGGCACCTCGAACCAGGGCATCAGGTGCTTTGCCTGGGTGCCGGGCCCCTGGTTGTACTTGAAATCCAGTTTGCCATTGGCATCGCAAAATCGAATACGGGTAAAACTGTTGGTGATGAATCGCAGCCGGTCCCAGCCACTCAATGTTTCTGACCAGCAGTTAGGCTTGTTGCCATACATGTTTGCCAGAAAGCTGCTGAGCATGTCACTGCGCAGAACCTGCTGCATCTCGTTCGCACATTGTTGCGCGCGTGCCAGGTTCCATTGTGGTGGCAGTCCCGCATGCACCATGGTGTAGCCTGACTGTTCATCATAATGCAATAACGGTTGGTGCCGCAGCCAGTCGATGAGATCTTCAAAATCTTCTGCAGCAACAATGTCGTGAAAAGTATCATTCTTGTGGTGTATGTCGCGATGTTCAAATGCAACAGCAAGCAGGTGCAGATCATGATTGCCCAGGGTCGTCACTGCACTATCGCCCAGATCTCTGATGAATCTCAGGACTTCAAGGTTTTTTGAACCGCGATTGACCAGGTCGCCGACAAACCAGAGCTGATCGCGATCGGGTTTGAACTTGATCAGCTTGAGCAGCTCCAGCATTGAATCATAACAGCCCTGTACATCACCTATGGCATAGGTAGTCATGAATACAATTCTGTGCTCAAGTTATGCATGGAAGATACTTGGATCCGTTATCGGCAGTTTTGACGCTGTTCGGTCAATATCCTACAGGCTGGCAAGGCGATTCGGAAACAGGTTTTTGATCATGTGGTCTAACATGTATCAATAAACCGCAGGCTCAGTTTAATGCTCCCGGCACGGCCAGGGTGAAGGTGGGAATTTCAGCATCAAACTCTGTTCCGTCATCGGCCAGCATCTGGTAGCTGCCGCGCATACTGCCGACCGGGGTTTCCATAATAGAGCCGGATGTATACTGATACCCTTCACCGGGTTTCAGGTGGGGCTGGTCTCCGACGACACCATCGCCGCGAACTTCCTGGACTTCATTGTTGGCATTAGTGATGATCCAGTGCCGCGTCATCAGTCTGGCGGCTACATCACCGGTGTTCCTGATCGTGATGGTATAGGAAAAAACATAACGATTCTGCTCGGGATCAGATTGTCCCGGGATATAGGCAGGTTCGGCTTCAACTTCAATAGAATAGGTCATTTTTCAGGTGGTGTTTTCCGTGTATTCGAGGATTCTAGCATATTGCCCAGTATCGCAAATTCTTCGAGGGTGAGGGTTTCCGCGCGACGTGATGGATCGATACCACCCGCACTGATCTGCTCGATACTGAGCAGGTGCCGTATGCTATTTCGTAATGTTTTGCGTCGCTGGGAAAATGCCGAAGTTACCAGTGCGGCAAACTGATCCGGGTCACTGATGTGAACGACAGGTTTAGCATGCGGTTTCAGCCTCAGGAAGGTTGAGGTGACCTTGGGCGGGGGTCTGAACGCACCGGGTCCCACATCGAATAGCAGCGTGGTATCAAACCTGGTCTGCATCATTACCGACAGCCTGCCGTAATTCTTGTTGCCAGGCGTGGCTGCGATGCGTTCAGCAACTTCTTTTTGCAGCAATACATGCAAGTCCGTGATTACTCCCGCATATTCAGAAAGGTGAAACAGGATCGGCGTTGAAATATTGTAAGGCAGATTACCGAACAGTCTGATCTTTCCGGTTACAGAAGCAAGCGCAGAAAAGTCGTATTTCATCGCATCCGCTTCGATCAATGTCAGCTCACCTATTGGCGCGCATTTCTCCGACAACAGCGGTATTAAATCACGATCAAGTTCAATGGCGGTCAGGTGGCCATGCAGATCAAGTATCGGGCAGGTGAGCGCGCCTTGCCCCGGACCAATCTCAACCAGGCGTTCACCAGGTTGGGGATTAATTGACTGGACCATACGTGCAAGCACCGCCTGATCATGCAGAAAGTTTTGTCCAAAGCGTTTACGCGGCTGATGCGTGCTAACCGTCATTCTTGCTAGCCATGGCTATTGCCATGTTCACTGCCTGGAGCATGCTGGAAGCGTTGCTCTGACCAGTACCGGCAAGCTCCAGAGCCGTGCCGTGATCCACCGATGTACGAATAATGGGAAGCCCCAGCGTGATGTTTACCGCATCATCAAAACCACTGTATTTGAGTACCGGTAAACCCTGATCATGATACATCGCCAATATGGCGTCGGTCTGGCCCAGACTGGCAGGTATAAATGCGGTATCGGCCGGTACTGGTCCCTGCAGGTTCATGCCCTCCTGTATGAGGTTACGAACAACCGGTTCGATCACCTGTGCCTCCTCCATGCCGAGGTGGCCGTTCTCACCGGCATGTGGATTCAGGCCGCAAATCCGTATGCGTGGCCTGTCT
>JBFFRZ010000259.1:0-3293 GCA_041572715.1 Gammaproteobacteria bacterium | reverse complement strand
CACATCAAAGACCATAATCGATGTGCTTCATGACAGAAGCATCGACAGGTTTGAAAAAAATAGCAGAATCCTTTCTGCCGTCAATGAGCTGTTTAACTATGAGGTCATGGCAAAATTGAGTATGGGGACGCGCTGGCTACAGATGTCACCACCACAACGGACCGAATATGTTGCGCTCTTTACTGAACGTGTCAAACGCATATACCTGGGAACGCTGTACAATTTTACGGATCAGGACATCCGTGTCGGTCCCGCCACTCAGCTCGGTAATGAATGCGTTGCTGTGCCCACCATGCTGGTCAACAATGGCATACGAACAGAAGTTGTTTACAAGTTTCATCGCAGCAAACCGGACCAGGATGCCTGGCGTGTTTATGATATAAAAATTGAAGGTATCAGCCTGGTCCAGGCATACCATGCCGATTTTTCATCGTACATGGGCACGGGTTGCGCCACCGGGCTTATCGAAAAGCTGCGAGAGCACTAGCCTGATTAAACTGTGCTGAATTCGTTTTATGATCGGCTGATCATCTATCCTCGACTTACGATTATTTTCGTACTGCTGGTTGTCGGGCTGCTGTCCAGCCAGGCTATCAAGGTTGAGATCGATGCTTCGTCGGAAACCCTGCTGCTGAAAGATGACAAGGATCTCGCTTTTACCCGGGAGATCAACCAGCGTTACACCAATCCAGAATTTCTTTTTATTAGCTACAAGCCTATCAATGGACAGCTACTGGATGATGAAACACTGGATCATATTGACGCCCTGAGTCGTGAAATACAGAAGCTCGATATGATCGATTCTGTATTTTCCATCCTCAATGCGCCTTTGCTTCAGGCCCCGGACAAACCGCTTTGTGATCTTGTTTCTGATGTTACTACCCTTGGTTCAGCAGGATCATCCGATCTTGACAAGGGCAAGGTCAGGCAAGAGCTGCTCTCAAGTCCCATCTACAGTAACAACCTGGTCAGTCCGGACTTCAGTACCACTGCGCTGCAGGTTTTTTACAAGGAGGACCCGAAGTACTTCGAACTGCTTTACAGGCGCAACGACCTGCTGGAAAAGAAAAAGAATGACACTCTCAGTAAGACTGAGCTTCATGAGCTCAGTGAAGTTAGCGCGGATTTCAAGGCCCATCGCGACATTGTGCGTGAGCGCAACCACCAGACCATTGTTGATATCAGAAGTATCATGGATCGTTATCGCGATCATGCCAGCCTGTTTCTTGGTGGTGTGAATATGATCTCCGATGACATGGCAACGTTCATCAGGTCTGAACTGAAGGTCTATGGCAGTGCAGTGCTCGCGCTGCTCGTGTTAATACTGATTACCGTATTTCGCCAGCTGCGCTATGTCCTGCTGCCGGTATTTATCACACTGCTTTCTGTTCTCACGACGACGGGATTGCTGGGGCTGTTCAACTGGGAAGTTACCGTTATCTCATCAAACTTTATTTCGCTGCAGCTGATCGTGACCATGTCGCTGGCTATTCATCTTAGCGTGCGTTACCGGGAGTTGTTGCGTACAAATCCGGAAGCCAGTCACCACGATATTATTCGTGATGCCACGGTGTCGATGTTTATCCCCTGTCTATTTGTCATCCTGACTACGGTCGTTGGCTTTGGCTCACTGTTGCTCAGCGAACTGCTGCCAGTGATCAATCTTGGCTGGATGATGAGTACCGGTATTGCCATTTCGTTTGTGATCAGCTTTCTGGTGTTCCCGGCCGTGATGGCGCTAACGCCTAAACGACCTCCTTATACGGGTTTTGAGCAACACTTCCAGCTTACCCAGGCGCTGGGTCGCGTTGCGGAGAAATACACCAGGCATATCTATGTCGTCAGTGCGCTTGTCCTCCTGTTGGGTGTTACCGGTGCATCCAGGTTGATTGTTGAAAACAGCTTTATTGACTACTTCAAAAGCGACACCGAAATTTACAAGGGAATGAAGCTTATTGATACGACCCTCGGTGGTACGACGCCGCTGGATGTTATTGTTGATTTCTCAGTAGACAATAAGGAGCCCGCGAACAAGGCAGAAGAGAGTGTCGACCCATTATTTGCGGAAATGGCCGCAGGGTTTGAGGCCGCTGCGAGCGGTCCTGAATACTGGTTCACTGATAACAAGATGGCACGTATTGAGGCGATACATGACTATCTTGATGGGCTTCCCGAAAGTGGCAAAGTGCTTTCCTTTGGTACCGTACTCAAGACTGGTCGCATTATTAACGGGGGTGAAAATCTCGACAGCCTGCAACTCGCACTGATCTACAACAGGCTGCCTGATACATATCGCTCAGTACTGCTCGACCCTTACATTGATGTGGAAAGTGACCAGGCTCGATTCACCCTGCGCATCATCGATTCGCGTGAAGATCTGCGACGCAACCAGCTGCTTGAGAAGATCAGTTCAGAACTTCCTGAAAAGGTCAATATAGCGGCGCATGATGTGCGCCTTGCCGGAATCATGCTGTTGTACAACAACATGCTGCAAAGCCTGTTCGACACCCAGATCAAAACACTGGCACTGGTGGTGTTAATTCTCGGTGTTATGTTTTTTATTCTTTTCAGGTCGCTGAAGATCGCCTTTATTGCGCTGATTTCAAATGTTATTTCAATCAGTGCGGTATTCGGTCTCATGGGTTGGGCAAATATACCGCTGGATATGATGACGATTACTATTGCCGCTATCAGTATGGGTATCGCAGTAGATGATACGATTCACTACCTGCATCGGTTCAAGCTTGAAGTTGCCGAAGGCGCTGATTACCTGGCCGCGATGCACCGTTCTCATGCCAGTATTGGCTACGCGATTTTTTATACCAGCATGGCGATCATCGTGGGCTTTTCGGTGCTGGTGCTTTCCAATTTTCTGCCGACGATCTACTTTGGTCTGCTGACTGTCATGGCGATGCTGATGGCGCTGACGGCCAACCTGCTGTTGCTACCCCGGTTGATCCTGTGGATCAGGCCATTCAGGACCTGATCCACAGCATCTAGCCATCAGGCCATGGGCTTGATGGCAGGGTGGGAGTCGCGGGCTGCTGAGCTGACCATTCGTTGAAAGTTACATGGAATTTAAATACCGGGGCCATTATCAGTTTGTCTTGACGAAAGTCGGGATGGCGTGAATCACTTCATTATTTGTAATCCGCTATCAATTACCGAGATAATGGGAACACATTTTACTAATGAATAATAAAAACGATTCATGAGTTCAGCAACGGCCGGGGATAACCAGCAGCGGGGGTGGGTGCTCGAACATCGATTGATTGACGATGGTGCAGTCGAAT
>JBFFRZ010000258.1:0-3313 GCA_041572715.1 Gammaproteobacteria bacterium | reverse complement strand
GATGGCGCCAGCGACATTCCCGTGCCGAAAGAATTGGTCTGGAAGCCGGTAGCCGGTGCGGCGTACTACCAGGTATATGTACGGGAGGCCTTCGATAATAAACTGGTTGTGAATTCAAAGTTGCTGAATGAACCCCGATATGTGTTCAAACCGGATGAACTCGAGCCAGGGGGGCACTACACCTGGGCGGTACATGCCCGTGATGTTAATGAACATATACTGCTGGGTGATTTCAATCACGGCTCGTTGAGCAGGAAGTTCGAATTTTCTGTTACTGAATAAAGGGGATAGTCATGCATGCGAGGATATTATGGTTGATGTTTTTGCTCATGATGGTGCTGAGCGGTCAGCTTTTTGCCGATAAGCCACTGCCGGCATCATGCAAGTCAGATTGTGAGGCAACTTATGGGCAGGTTCTGGGCCAGTCGCCGAGTGGCGTCAAGGCTTATTCCAATTGCAGCTCGGCATGCGTGGTATTTAACCCATCAAAATACGAAGGTACCTATACCGGTATTCAGTGGCAGTGCGTTGAATATGCGCGCAGGTGGTTATTGATCAATAAGGGTGTCGTTTATGGTGATGTAGATTATGCGATAGATATCTGGGACAAGATTGATCATTACCGGCATGTCGAACGCGATGAACCGGTTGCGGTGTCCAATCATGTTAATGGTTCTGCAGAAATTCCCCAGCGGGGCGATTTACTGATCTACGCAAAAGTCATGTTTGGCGGTACGGGGCATGTCGCGGTAATCACCGGTGTCAACGAGGCGGATGGATATGTGACGGTCGCCGAGCAAAATTTTAGCAATAAACCCTGGGTCGCGGATTACGCACGAAAGATACCATTGCTAAGACGCGGGGATACGTACTGGTTGCTGGATGGTTATCTGATCGGCTGGAAACGTATACAGGCAGGCAGTAGCTGACCGGCAAGTGTATCACTCGTTGGTATAGGGCAGGAAAGGCTCATGCCAGCCTTCAGCCCTGCCTGTCTCTCCCATCAGTCTGGCCTTGACCAGGGTCACCTTCAGTCCTTGATGATCAATAACACCCGGATAGAGTCGATAAAGTTCGGCTACGCGTTGTGGCTGGGACCAGGCAGCCTGTTCAAGTCTGGCGCGCAGGCTTTCCGGTAGCGCCAATAGCTGGAGTATCGCCGGTGCATCAAATTCCAGGTAGTGGTTCACTAGCTTACGGTGGATGCCTTCGAAAAATTCCGGTTGCACTGGCGTATGCGGAAATACCATTTCCGCCAGCTCCTTGCCTGAAAGATCATGCGCTGTCCCGTTATTTTGTCGTCTTACCCAGATAGCCTTGGGCTTTATACCGGCGTATGACTTGAAAGTTGCAATCAGGTCTTTCACCTGACCGTGTTCAGAGTAGTAATGGTTAAGAATGCTTTGTGAGGGTCTCCAGTCATAGGGCGCCTGCTTGGGATTGAATTCACCCCGATGGATTGCCGTATTCAGTAACGCGATGGGAATCTGGTCATTTTTTGATACCAGCCATTGTTCATAGTAATCAATGTTGGCAAAAGGGATTTGATGTGAGAATTCATCCAGTGCCGAAAGTATTTCATCAAGCATGTCCCTGTGATCCTGCGGCAACGGGGACCCCTGCACTTTTGCCCTGGAAAGCCCGGCCGAAGCAGACCATGTCCCATAGCGGATCTCGTTCATGCCCGTATGTGAGAGGATGCTTTCTGAAGTCAGATAGATAATCCAGTTTTTTCCGTCACGGCACTCCGCTTCCGCAGCACCGGCACGGATTGCCTGCAGGGTGCCCTGAAATGGGGCCATGATACGGCGGGAGTAACATTCAACAGTCATGAATTAATACTGCTCATTGAAAAGCCAATATGTGGGATTTTACCTAATCTGGTCTGGCATCAATTATTATTTCACCATGAGTCTATACCAATACTATGAAGACGCCATGCTGAGGGAGGGTTATACACCGGATGATGCGCAACGCCGCGTAGTCGCGATACTTGATGATATTTCCCGGTCTCTGCTGAACGGCCATGACAGTAGCAGCATGTTTCCCAGGTTGTTCGGCGGCAAACCGAAGGCGGTCATGGGCGTGTATCTCTGGGGCGGTGTAGGTCGCGGCAAGACTTTCCTCATGGATGCATTTTATGATGTGCTGCCCATCAAACAGAAATACCGTTTGCATTTTCACCGCTTTATGATTCTGGTGCATGAACAGTTACATGAGCTGAAAAAAGTGCCTAATGCACTTGAAATCGTTGCCCGTGAATATACCCGTCAGTACCGCGTTCTATGTCTGGATGAGATGCATATTACTGACGAAGGTGATGCGGCAATCATGGAGGGTTTGCTGGTTAACATGCTGGCACAGGGTCTGACCCTGGTTACCACTTCAAACCGGTCGCCTGACAGACTGGCCGACGATCCTTATATTGAACGCCTGTTCACGAAAGCCGTCGAGTTGCTGCAGTCCCGTCTTCAGGTAATCAATATGGATAGTGGTATTGATTATCGTTTAAGACATATCGAACAGGCGGAGTCCTGGCATAGCCCGCTCGATCAGGATGCACACACCGCACTCAATAAGGCCTTTCATGAATGCAGTGCCATAGAGCTGAAGAAAGAAGCCCATATTATTATTAACCAACGGCAAATACCGGTCGTAAAATGGGCAGATGGTGTAGCCTGGTTCGACTTCATGGTGATTTGCGGGCCGCCAAGGGCACGCATCGATTACATAGAGATTGCACGCTTCTTTCACTCGGTGCTGATACAGGGCATACCTGTTCTTAATGATGAGAATAATGATTTTGCGCGTCGTTTTACCCAGTTGATTGACGAGCTATATGACCATAACGTAAAGGTGTTTGTCAGCAGTATGGTCGGGGTGGATGAGTTATACCAGGGCACCAGGCTGGCTTTTGAGTTTCAACGCACCCGCAGCCGTTTGAAAGAAATGCAATCGCACGCATATCTGGAAAGGGAGCATGACTCGTGATGTGAACCCGTCATCCGGCACCCAGTCCGAAAATAAGCAGTCCGAACAGGGTAATGATTGCGAGTATGAAAAACGCGAGTGGAGTAGCCCATTGCTGTAGCATATTTTCGAGCTCGATTTCCGCCAGGATCTTGAGAATAAGTCTCCTCGCGCGCAAGGAGGCTGCCCTGCTTGCTTTGAAAGCAACAATCTCCCGAAGGTCTGTTTCAGTCTGTTTCATAGGAATAATGCTAGTAGCCCGACATTGGCTCAACTGTGAATCCTGTCACAATTAGACGCCCGTAATGCGTCAATTTGAGGGCTTACAGACTGCAGGGTGAAG
>JBFFRZ010000257.1:0-3332 GCA_041572715.1 Gammaproteobacteria bacterium | reverse complement strand
GGGGTATATCGGTGTCAATGCCGGCCTGATTTCCACGACAGAAGATGAAAGTGAACTGGCGGCAGTGCTGGCACACGAAATTTCTCACGTTACCCAACGCCATATCGCACGCGCATTCTTCCACAATGAAACCATGCAGGCACCGTTTATCGCGGCGATGATTGCCGGCATCCTGCTGGGCGGAGAGGCGGCCAAGGCGGCTGTGGCCGCGTCAATGGCCGGGTCCGCTCAGTCACAGATCAATTTCACCCGCAAAAATGAATATGAAGCTGACCGCGTCGGCATCGATCTGTTGGGCAGGTCAGGTTATGACGCCTACAGCATGGCAAGCTTGTTCGATAAAATGCATCGCCAGTCCAGGCTTTATGGTGGCGCGCCACCCGAGTTTTTGAGCACACACCCGGTGCATGGATCGCGTATTGCCGACGCAAAAGCTCGCGCTGGAAAATATCCGCTTTCCCAGCGATCCAACTCGGAGCAGTACCGCATTGTGAAGGCTCGATTAAGGGTGATCATGGATGGCAATCCAACAAAAGTTTCTAACGACCTGTCGAGAATGCTGCAGGAAAAACGATCAGCCGATGAAGTAGCTGATCGCTACGCGCTGGTATATGCATTAATGGAAGCAGGAAAACTTCAGGAAGCAATGGCTGAATCAGATCTGATTATTAACAAGTCCCAGCTGGCGACCTATATTCAGCTGCAGCGTGCTGAGCTCGAGATGCGTTCTGGCCAGGATAAGCAGGCTGAGCAGCGAATGAATCAACTGAAAAAAATCCAACCGGATAATCATGTGGTCGTTATGGAACATGCACGCATGAAGATTCAGATGGGGCAGGCATCGCAGGCCAGGGCGCTGCTGGAAGATTACCTGGCCTTTCGTCAGGGCGATCCTAATGTCTATCGTCTGTTATCTCATGCCAGTAATGCGAGCGGTGACATCGTCAAGTCACATACTTACATGGCAGAGTACAATCTTATCGTCGGAGATGTATCCGGCGCGATCGGTCATCTTGAGGCGGCCTTGAGAAATCCGATAACGAGCTACCATGAGGAAGCGGCTATTCGCGCAAAATTGAAAAGCCTGCGTGAACAAAGTGATAAACCCGGGTACGGCGAACCAGGCAAGACAAAAAACTGAGTGTGGCCAGTCAAGTTTTCGCGAATATAATAATATTGATATAAACTGATATACCTGCTTCACTTTAATAGTACAGGCTTATTGCCTGTTTTCATTAGGGCTATCATGGTGTAAAGTCACCGTCGAACCGAAAAGTACCAAGATGCTTAAGGGGACAAACCATTTATATAATAATCCGTCATAGAGCGAGCCGACTTGTTCGGGTAGTTGATCGGTAGCAAGTCTTGGTAGTTTGTTCTGGAAGCGAAGGGGTTGTTCCCAACGCTGTTATTGTGAAACTTAGGAGGATGTATATGGAATTGCAAGTTAAGCCGCTTGCCATGGCAGTCATGGTAATGTCGGCGGTATCAACCTTTGCTATCCCTAATGCCGTCGCAGACCATCACGGTGCAATGGTCAAGAAAGGGAAAGAGATTGCAGAAGATCGCAAGAAAGGTAACTGTTTTGCCTGCCATCAGTATGCTGGCGCGGTACTACCTGGAAACATTGGCCCACCCCTGGTTGCTATGAAAGCGCGTTTCCCTGATAAGGCCAAACTGCGTGCTCAAATCTATGATGCGACCGCTAAAAACCCACATACTTCAATGCCCCCGTTCGGCAAGTATGGTGCCTTGACTGACGAAGAAGTCGATGCAATTACTGAATGGGCATACACCCTCTAAAAGGAGTTGACCAATGAAAAAGATAGTAATTACGGCGCTGACTGCGTGTCTGGCCATGGGAGCATCTGCAGTATATGCATCCCAGGCTGATGACATTCAGTCCGTGCGTTCTTATTTTAAGAAGAAATTTCCAAAAGTGCCTTTTGACGATTATGCCATCGGTGCCTATTCCCTGAACGCTGACAAGCGGATCAACTGGGAAGGTATCCGCGAGTTTCCTCCATTCGAGGATCAGGTGGCTCATGGTGAGGAACTGTGGAACAAGAAATTCGCCAACGGTAACAGCTTTGCTACCTGCTTCGGTGATGACGTATCCCAGGTCCGTAACCGTTTCCCGCACTGGAATGCACGTGACAAGAAAGTTGAAACGCTTGAAGGAAATATTATCCAGTGTCAGCAAGCCAATGGTGAGAAGCCATTCAAGCTCAAGAAGGGTGATATTGCACATCTTTCAGCCTACATAGCCAGTCAGGCCAACGGCCAGACCATCAATGTTGTTGTACCGGATGACCCGGATGCACAGGCTGCTTATGAAGATGGTAAGCACCACTTCTACGCCAAGCGTGGTCAGCTGAACTTCTCCTGTGCGGATTGCCATGTATACAATTCTGGCATGAATGCACGCGGCAACCTGTTGTCACCTGTAATGGGCCATACTACCCACTTCCCGGTCTGGCGTGGTTCCTGGGCCAGGAAAGACAAGAAGGGTGATGGTTTCGGTACCCTGCATCGTCGTTATGGCGGTTGTAACAAGCAGGTCCGTGCCAAGCCATTCAAGGCACAGGGCAAGGAATATTCCAATCTGGAGTTCTTCCATGCTTCCATGTCCAACGGTATGAAGATCGAAGCACCGGACTATCGTGAATAAGCGGAGGGTAAACGAATGAAAAAAATGACGTTAATAGTTACTCTGCTGGCCGCAATGATGGCGACATCCGGTCTGGCAGTGGCGGATGAAGCCGCATACAAGAAGCTGCATGCTGAAGCAGTAGCCGCGCTGGACAAGGCCAAGAGTGTTAAAGGTGAATGGCGCGACTCACGTTGGAAGAAGTCTAAAGCCGTCAAGTGTGGCGACAAGAAGATGAGTCATCTTCATGCCGCAGAATGCTTTGCAAAAGAAGGCGATTACAAGAAAGCCATGAAACATGCTGGAATCGCCAAGTTCCAGGGTGAAATGGGCTACGAGCAGGCAATGGGGCAAAAGACCGCTGGTCCACGCCACTGATCCTTAGCTTCATGTAGTAACTCAAAGCCCCGCAATGCGGGGCTTTTTTTTATGGTCAGGATGACCTGTATGCCGCGGGCGCATGGACGCGCAGGAACGGCGGTACCCGTCCGAGGCGCGGGCCGCTCTCGGACGTCCTGTCCTCCGCGACATAAGTGCGTCCCTGCCCACAAAGCCGCTCCTACATGATTTTCGATTCGATGGTAGCGGCGACGGTAGTCCATGCTAGCCTCTGCCTTTAGTGAAGTCGATGCCAGCAACCCGATGAAGATTGTGCACGTGGAGACCGGGCGTCATTTCTATG
>JBFFRZ010000256.1:0-3341 GCA_041572715.1 Gammaproteobacteria bacterium | reverse complement strand
ACAACTACCATGGCCCAAGCCGTTATCCATATCAACCCTGGCATAGGCAACCTGAAACGACCCCGCCAGAAACAGGGACGTCAACAGATATAACAACAAGTTGTTAAGACTCATTCTCATAGTGCACGAAAGTTATACAAATCTTGCGTCAAATGCAATCACTTGTTTGGCAAGCCTGGTTCAAATAAGTTCATATTAATTTTCACAACCTGTGCTTTACACTCATGCTATGTTAGCTTTTTCTAATGTTTCGCGCATGGGACTATGAGAAGTATTATTTGCACCGAACAGGTCAGCTTGCAGTGTACTGGCCTCCGACCTGCTGGGTGTCCGACCGTTCAGAAAAATTCCTGTTTCCAGTCAAATTCAACTACCTGGAATTAACCATAATGGCATACCCTGGCCCAAATACTTTCAGGATTGACCTCATGTTAGAGGCTGACCAATACCACTCGCCTGCAATACACTCTCATCAACACCACGCCCTGCACAGCAACCGGCGAGAACGCCATTAATTGCAACCGCGGGTACTGACTTAACCCCAAGCACGCCGGCTCGCTCCGCAACTTCTTCATCATTCATGTCGAGCACACTGATCTCACATGATGTACATGCTAAACGACGCACCAAATCTATTGTCTCCTGGCAGACAGGACAGCCAGCACTGAATATTTCTATTTGACGTTTATCGCTCATCACAACCTCCTACGTTTTCGTATTAACTCCTTCGGTTACAGCTTGCGGTTCACAGGCGGGACAGACTCCACGCGCGATGTGAGATTTTGGCCACGTATTCCATACAGATGACAGGATCAACAAGCCCAAGCCTACATACATCGCGGTATCATTATCATATTGAAATTTTCCAATCACTATTGCTGCAGATGCCGCAACACCCAGGTAAAAAGGCTGGTAACCACGTCGATATTTCGCACGGTAAAAAAGCGCTATCAAGGTAATCAAGAGAAAGAGGGATGTCAGCGGGAGCAGGAGGGGCGTGTAGTCGATAAAGCCGATGCCCAGTGAACTCAGTAGACCTGCATAGGCTGGCCAACACGCTGGACAGGCAAGTTTTGGCAATAAGGCCGTACCCACCACAGGAAGCAGTGTGCTATTCATCTGCCAACGAGAAGCCGCTCTCGTCTTTGGTCCTGCCTCTGAAGCTGTCGCCGACCGTATCGAGTCAACAATATCATTCAGGAAGGGCACCCCTTTATCGTTGCTATCCCCGTTCGACGAATACACACGACAACAATTGTCATCTTTGTCCGATTCATCTCCAGCAACATCATGTCCATTGACTAAGATCGTTGGCGAGCCATATCCGTGAATATAGGATGGAGCATCCGGGTCACTTACCTCCCATTCCTGCCATTTTGCTGCCACGCCTGCATCTACAAAGGCATGGAGTAATTGATCGCGTGCCAACGCGATATTCGGACAGGACTTTTCATAGATCAGTTCCACTTTCATGACGCTGGCTGCTCTTTCATATCCAGTTCTTCCATCTCCAACTCTTCTAGTATCGGGCAGGCACTTAAGTCCCGACCACCCCGACACTTCAATACCATCCGTGACAATGCTTCTCGAATAAGCTGGAGGTCTTTTATTTTTTGATCCACTGCTTCAATCTTTTCTGTAGCGCGCAATTTAATATCTGAACAAGAAGTCCCAGGCTCTCGGCGCAATGCCAGTAATTCCGCAACTTCCTTTAGCGTGAAACCGACTTCTTTTGCATGTTGAATGAAGCGAACCCTTTTGGTGGTCTCCCACGGGTATTGCCGATATCCTGAGTCTGAACGCTGAGGCGCCTCGATTAGCCCCTGCTTTTCATAGAACCTTACCGTTTCGACAGTCACTCCTGTCTGCTTTGCCACTTGACCTATACTTAATAGCGACATGCCAGCCTCCTTACCTAACCCAAATTCTAGACCCTGAAGTATAGTTCAGGGTCAAGAGGCAATTATTGTGAAGCTCAAAAATGCATGATGCCTCTCAATAACTCAATTCTGGCGCTAGATACAAAGTTATTGCAGACAACGGAGATCGACAGAAAGAAATATCCACTGGCCGTTTTACCGGTATCCAGTTTAAATGTGACTCACTCTTGAAGGGCAGGTTTGTGGCGGTTTTTGCCAGTGAACCCTCAATCCCGCGAACGGCCCGAATTGGCGTTTGTCGCCATTCGGACCGCAAAATTACCCTGGCAATGTTTCCGATTCAGTATTGGCTTCTGATGAAAATTTGCTAACCGCGAGAGAGACCGAACACCTTCGCGTGTTTGAAATGACGTACCCCACTTCGGATTCGGATTCGGAAAAATAGGGGGTTGGAGTCCCTGAGCCGTTGCTGACGATTTTCGAAAGTGACTGACGCCCCAGTCACAAACCAAGCAAGTCAATTGCGCCGTCGCGGGCGACCGCCCTTCGTTCCCGCTCGCGCATGGTCAAGGACAGACCAGACTAGCGCCCAGTCTACGCCCGACCATGCACTTCGCTGCGCTTTCTCCGCCACCGACCGGTTTCGGTTATAACAATGTTTCGTCGTACCCTGCCCAGCCAGCTAGAGAGGTCGGCAATTGAACATAATGCTAAGGATTATGCGCAGCATGAGAATCCTGCTGTCCACTCTCGCCGCATAATCTGCATTATGTGTAAATTGCCGACTAGCTCTGATCTCGGTTGTGACGGCCCTCTAGCCTGCCACTGTGCCTATCGTTATCACTATCGTTCTTATCACCACGCATTACAGAACCCCGTAATGCGCTTGGCCAGTTCTTGTGATTTTTATTTCACAGGAGAAAACAATGCATCGCTTTATCCACGACGGCGCTGGTAAGTACCAGGTTACCGGGCCGGTTACCCGCCACCAGATTATTACCCAAGCCAAAACTCTTCTCAGAGAGGCCCTGAAGCAGCCAGAGTCAACAGAATTCACCACACCGCAGGCAGTCAGGGCTTACTTACAACTGATGCTGGCAAATAAAGAACGCGAGGCATTCGCCTGTCTGTTCCTGGATAACCGCCACCGGTTGATCAAGTACGAGGAACTATTCTACGGCACGATCGATGGTGCTACCGTGCATCCTCGCGAGGTCGTGAAGCAGGCGCTGAGGCTCAATGCTGCTGCGACTATCATTGCTCATAATCACCCCAGTGGAATAACCGAACCAAGCCAGGCTGATATACAGCTAACCACCAGATTGAAAGATGCACTGGCGCTGGTCGATGTCCGGTTATTGGATCATTTTATCGTTGGCGTCGACGAGCCACTGAGTCTTGCTGAACGTGGAATAATCTGAAGGTTGGGATAAACTTCGGTTACATGAATTACCCGAAATT
>JBFFRZ010000255.1:0-3344 GCA_041572715.1 Gammaproteobacteria bacterium | reverse complement strand
GTGGGTATTCTCGGTTTTATTCTGTCTGTCCTCAGCCTACAGCTATTCTCTGGGATCATACCTCAGTTATCAGCTGTGCTCATGGGCGTATTGCTCGCGCGTGAATTCATCAAGAGCATGGCTAAGGGTAAAATCAAGGAGCAAATTGAGGGAAATGAGGCACTACTGAACCAAGTCGGTACTTACTCTCAGATTATCGGTGCTATCGGCCTGGTTGTGGGAGTGCTGTATTTAATTCTTGGAGGATCACTTTATATAATCTAATACCTGGTTTCCCCGATGTGCCTCACCGCTGGTGAGGCACATCGTACTCATCGAGCCTTTTGCTTCCACGTCATCTACATGACAATGAATTTAGTAACAGATTTCATTTGATCTGGGCGTCCTAGTTACGGAAACTCTACGATATTTTGAACCTTTTCATATGAATAAAGATGTATCAAACGAGCCCGGTGTAGAGAAAGAGAGTGACAACAGGCCATCCTGGCCATACCCGCAGATCCTCTTTCTGTACCTTGTGATATTTTTACTGTCGTCCTTTCTTGGAAAGGTGATTAGTTTCATACTTTTTTCGGGTGTGGTTCTGGCTTGTATCTGGGCTGCGCTAAGTAGGAAACAATATGATCAACTAAAAAAACAATATCCATCGGTATCCCGAAATAGTTACATAGCCAATATGTTATTGTTACCAGTGATGATCCCTTTGCTGATTCTTTTGCTTCTAATACTCTGGTTCTGAACTCCTTGGCGCCCAACAGCTCGGATTTTTTAAACTGAGCGCCAGTTGTTACTAATTTGTGTCGGCTGCACCATGCAGCCGAAGGGCAGGAATGTGTACTGAGCGGACTATATTTTATGCGCTACGCAATAACCGTTTCTGGCTAGGAACGTAACTATTTGCTTGACTGTATAACATATAGTCTACTTATTGTGCTTCTCTGCTCTTCTTTCTGCGGTACAGAAAATTAAGGGCTACAAGTGTGGGAATAAAAGTTGCGCACATAGTATATGTCCGTTATTGATAAGTTAGGTTTATTTAATACGAAAACCCTGTGTAAGTAGAAATGATAAAGCCTCTATTCAGAATCTTTGCTGCCCTTATAATTATTTCCCTTTTATCAGGTTGCGCGAGTGAACAAAGTGAGAAAATTGTTATTGCGCATCGTGGGGCTAGTGGTTATCTGCCTGAGCATACCCTCGCTTCGAAATCGATGGCCTATGCCATGGGGGCTGACTACATAGAACAGGACCTGGTCATGACAAAAGATGATCAGATTATAGTATTCCATGACCTTTTTCTGGATCGAGTGACTAATGTCACCGCGGTTTATCCTGATAGAAAGCGAGCAGATGGTCGATACTATGTTATTGACTTTACTTTGGATGAACTGAAGCGACTTGAAATATCAGAGCGTTATAAAACCGACCAGGGAAAATATATCCCTAAATATCCTGAACGTTATCCATTGTGGAAATCATCTTTTCGAATGCATACATTTGCAGAGGAAATTGAGTTGATTCAAGGCTTGAATAAGAGCATGGGAAAGTCTGTTGGGATCTATCCTGAAATCAAAGCCCCATGGTTTCATCAGAAAGAAGGAAAAGACATTAGTAAAAAAGTTTTAGAGATTTTAAAACAGTATGGGTACACAACAAAAAAAGATTTGGTCTATTTGCAATGTTTTGATCCAAACGAGATAAAACGTATACGTAACGAATTGTTTGAAGAATTACAAATCGAAATTAAATTGATTCAGCTCATCGCTAAAACAGAATGGCAAGAAACAATGATTAATCATGAAGGAAAGATGATTCCTTATGATTATTCCTGGATGCTTCAGGCAGGAGGGATGGGTAAAATCGCACAGTATGCTGACGGTATAGGTCCATGGATGGGAATGATTGTTGATAATAGATCCATCCGATATTCATTAATCGTTACCGATATTGTAGATGATGCTCATAACGCGGGCTTACTTGTTCACCCGTATACGTTTCGAATGGATTCTGGATACATTCCAAACTATGCATCCGACTTTGATGAATTGCTGGATATATTTTATTTTCAGATAGGGGTTGACGGTGTATTTACCGATTTCCCAGACCGCGCAGTAGAATTTTTAGAAAGAAGGGAAGTTCAACAATAAAGTTTGTGAAGGTCTGGTGATGCCAGGTTTCTGTTGTGGATCACTTACTGCCTAGTCCCACCCCCAATATGTCTATTGGTCGACTTCTCGTAAGTCCAAGAAATTTAACGCGAAGTGGAGTATTCCAGCTGACCTATGACTAGACCCATCGACTTTCAGTCTATTGGCCCAACCGCCGTAACCCTATGATTTGCATGTCCTTCCTGAGAGACAGGTAACACAATATACCGGGGACATAGGTTACACACACGCATTTGGGAGAGACCAGATGCCGTGGAAGGAGTGTAACCGGATGGATGAACGCCTGAAATTTGTTGCCCGCCTGCTCGACGGCGAGAAGATGGCTGGCCTTTGTCGGGAATTTGGTATTTCCAGAAAGACGGGCTACAAGATATTTAATCGCTACAAGGATTGCGGCCTGGAAGGCCTGATGGATCAAAGCCGCCGTCCATGCCACAGCCCAAAGAAATTACCGTTCCAGGTAGAGCGCTCCATCCTTGGGATCAAGCGGGAATACCCGAGCTGGGGTGCACCGAAGATTCGGGAAAAGTTGATGCGCAAGTATGCGGATCTCAGGCCACCCGCCAAGAGCACCATTCATGCAGTACTGGACCGGCATGGCCTCGTGAAGAAACGGCGTTCCCGCCGTTATAAAGCCCGGGGAACTTCTCTGAGTGATCCGGCTACGCCGAATGGCTTGTGGTGTGCGGACTACAAGGGTGAGTTCCTGCTGGGCAACAAGAAATATTGTTACCCATTAACTATCAGTGATTATCACTCCCGCTATTTACTGGCCTGCGAGGCATTGGAGACAACCAGGGAAACCTACGCGTTTACCCTGTTTGAAAGGGTTTTCAGGGAATATGGGCTGCCTGGGGCCATCCGCACCGATAATGGGATCCCGTTCTCATCGCCCAATGCTCTGTTTGGACTGAGTCGCCTATCCGTCTGGTGGCTTCGCCTGGGCATTGCGATTGAACGGATCAAGCCGGGTAATCCACAGCAAAATGGGCGACATGAACGCATGCATTTAACCCTGAAACGTGAGGCGACCAAGCCGCCTTCATTTAACTTCCTGCAACAGCAAAGTCGGTTCGATGACTTTATCGAGCAATACAATCATGAACGCCCCCACCAGGCGATTGGCATGAAATATCCCGGTGAAGTGTATACACCTTCAGTTCGAGAATACCGACC
>JBFFRZ010000254.1:0-3416 GCA_041572715.1 Gammaproteobacteria bacterium | reverse complement strand
GGTGAGATGCGTGACCTTGAAACCATTCGATTGGCGCTGTCAGCGGCGGAAACCGGTCATCTGGTGTTCGGTACACTCCATACAAGTTCGGCTGCCAAGACTGTTGACCGTATTGTTGATGTGTTCCCGGCAGCAGAAAAAGAAATGGTACGCGCAATGATGTCTGAGTCACTGCGCGCCGTAATTTCGCAAACTTTGTTGAAGAAGGTCGGTGGTGGTCGTATTGCGGCACATGAAATCATGATCGGTACACCGGCGATTCGTAACCTGATTCGTGAAAACAAGATTGCCCAGATGTTTACCGCGATCCAGACCGGTCAGCAGTTTGGCATGCAGACACTGGACCAGAATCTGACTCAACTGGTTGCCAAGGGCGTCGTTGAAAAGGCACAGGCAAGATCCAAGGCCGCAAATCCGGATGCATTTCTGTAATTTGTCCGGTCTATACTTGTGTTTCCGGGTCAGGTAAATGCGTTAATTCAAGACAGAGAGTAAGGAATGGAAAGAGATCAGGCGATTAAATTTGTACTGGACCTCCTCAAGATGATGATTGCCAAAGAGGGTTCAGACCTGTTTGTTACGGTTGGATTTCCCCCTGCAATCAAGATTCATGGCCAGGTCACCCCGGTGACCAAAACCCCGCTAAAACCGGAAGATACCAAATCAATGGTCTACGCGGTCATGCGTGACAAGCAGTTGAAAGAATTCGAGGCAACGAACGAATGTAACTTTGCAATTGCACCACCCGGCATCGGTCGTTTCCGTGCCAATGCATTTGTGCAACAGGGTCATATGGGCATGATTCTACGTACGATTACTACCGATGTGCCAACGCTGGATGGCCTCAAGCTACCAGAAGTCCTGAAAGATATATCAATGACCAAGCGCGGCCTGGTCGTCATGGTGGGGGGTACCGGCTCCGGTAAATCGACATCACTGGCGGCGATGATTAACCATCGTAACGAAAACCAGTCGGGCCATATCATTACCCTTGAAGACCCGATTGAATACGTGCATCCACACAAGAAATGCATCATGACCCAGCGTGAAATCGGCTTGGATGCAGAGTCATGGGAAATAGCGCTGAAGAATACACTGCGACAGGCGCCGGATGTGATCCTGATGGGTGAAATTCGTGATGCGGAAAGTATGGAGCATGCGATTGCTTTTGCTGAAACCGGCCACCTGTGCATGGCAACGCTGCATGCCAACTCGGCCAACCAGGCGCTTGACCGCGTGATCAACTTTTTCTCGGAGGAACGGCGAACCCAGTTGCTGATGGATCTTTCCCTGAACGTCAAGGCAATCGTTTCGCAACGACTACTCAGAACCCCTGATGGCAAGGGACGCTCAGCGGCGATTGAGATCCTCATTAACTCACCATTGATCTCGGACCTGATCCTCAAAGGTGAAATTCATGGCATCAAGGAAGTCATGGGCAAATCCCGGGAAATGGGCATGATCACTTTCGACCAGGCGCTCTTCGAACTGCTGGAGGCGGACAAGGTAACCATGGAAGAGGCGTTGAAGAATGCCGATTCTGCCAACGAATTACGATTGAAGGTCAAACTTCAGGGTAAGTCCTCCAAGGGCAGGGATGCGTTGGGTGGCCTGGATCATCTTAGCCTTGAGGACGATGAAGAGGAAGATGGCGGCAAGGGCATGTTTTAGCTTGGCCGTTAATTAAAAAGGATCTGAATATATGGATATTACCCCTTACCTCAAGTTAATGGTTCAGAAGAACGCATCTGACCTCTATCTTACCGTGCAATCACAGGTAAAGGTCAAGATTGATGGTCAGGCGGTCGCTGTCGGTAAAACAGTTTTGACTGAAGATATGACGCGTGAAGCTGCCTACGGCATCATGAGTGATCGCCAGATAGCCGAGTTTGAGGAAAACATGGAGAGCGATTTCGCCATTGCGATGCCGGATGGTTCTGCCCGCTTCCGTGTAAACGTATTCAGGCAACGTGGCGACGTGGGTATGGTATTGCGCCTGATCCCTTCCAAGATCCCGACCGTCGATCAGCTCGGTTTGCCGGAAATACTATGCGACCTGATCATGTCCAAACGGGGGCTGATCCTCATGGTGGGTGGTACCGGTTCAGGTAAGTCCACGACGCTGGCGGCGATGCTGAATCATCGTAACCAGAACGCAGCCGGACACATTCTGACGATTGAAGACCCGGTAGAATTCTCACATCCCAATCTGCAATCCATTGTCAATCAGCGTGAGGTGGGCGTGGATACCCACAGCTATCAGAATGCGCTGAAAGCCAGCCTGCGTGAGGCGCCCGATGTTATCCTGATTGGTGAAATTCGTGATCGTGAAACCATGGAAGCAGGGCTGGAGTTGAGTAATACCGGACACCTGGCAGTTTCAACCTTGCATGCGAATAATGCCAACCAGGCACTTGA
Source organism: Gammaproteobacteria bacterium (assembly GCA_041572715.1). Lineage (GTDB taxonomy): Bacteria > Pseudomonadota > Gammaproteobacteria > JAJDYQ01 > JAJDYQ01 > JAJDYQ01. Next base: position 998 of record JBFFRZ010000254.1, on the reverse strand, counting down.
ACGTGTGATTAACATGTTCCCGCAGAACCATCACAAGCAACTATTCATGGATCTGTCCCTGAACCTGAGGGCTATCATTTCGCAGCGACTGGTTAAATCTGTCGCAGGGGGGCGGGTTGCCGCTATCGAGATCATGATGAATACGCCACATATTTCGGAATTGATTCTCAAAGGTGATGTTGGTGAAGTGAAAGAAGCGATGGAAGGTAGTGGTGCCAAAGGCATGGTGTCTTTCGATAGCGCGCTGTACCAGTTATACCGGGACGAAAAAATCAGTATCGATGAGGCCCTGGCAAATGCTGATTCCAAGACCAACCTGGAAGCCAAGATTAATTTTGGTGAATAGTAAGAGGGGGCGAAAATGACAGAGCAGGGGATTCCCTATTATGTGGTTTATGCCGGGACTATTGCCGGTGAAACGCGGTTTGGTTCACAGAAAGTATTGAGCCCGGTCGCTTTTGATAATGAAGAGATCATTCACGAAGTTTCCAAGCAGATCAAAACACAGAGGCACTTCCTGGATGTCACGATTATCAACTGGAAACAACTCGCTAAATAACTTTCTCAGCCATTAGCTGTTTCCGCGCTATACCGCGTTGATTGGCCTATAGCCGTTTTTTAAGGCGTTCCTCGGTCAGGCGACCCTTCAGGTATTCTTCAGTGGCCGGTGTAAATGAGTACACCTTGTCCTGCTTGGACTGCAATTTGTCATTGTTGATCAGGTACTGCAGGTAATCCTTCAGGTTGGTTGAATAGAAGGGTTTATAGTAGTAACTGGCTTCCCTGATTTCCTCGTTAATCCTGTTCATATCCCAGGTTTCCTGTCCATCGACCAGGTACATATGGGCGCAAGCCGCAAAGATCAGGTCATGACCGGTACGCCAGCCAATCTCCTTGGCGATAAATTCAGTCGTCAGGCGCTGTTTGAATGGGGTTAGCTGTGCCTGCTGAACAGGTTCTGGCTCAGGTTCCGGCTCAGGTTCTGGCTCAGGTTCCGG
>JBFFRZ010000253.1:0-3430 GCA_041572715.1 Gammaproteobacteria bacterium | reverse complement strand
TTAATGACCGCACCATCACCCATGGTCAACTTGAGTCGGCCATTCATGAAGTCCTGTGCATTGACGTTGGCCGATGCTGCAACCAGGCCCGCAACATCAACTGTAGCGGTGGGTCCAAAGAATACGCCGTGGGGGTTAGCAAGGATAACGTGACCATTGGCCTTGATCTGGCCGAAGATCTGCGAGGGGCTTTGATCAAAAATGCGGTTGAGCACCTGTGCGGATGCGGAGGGCTGATTGAATTTAACGAGTTCATTGCTGGAGAGGTTGAACGTCTGCCAGTCGACCGCCAGCTTCTGCGATGCCTGGTTGACCACGGTGGTGGCCGCATCCGGCCTGGCTATGGCGCCAGAGCCACCGACAACTGTGCCCCCGGTCGGGCCGGCGAGAATGTCGGGTACGTATGCAGTAAATGAACCCGCGCACAGCAGCGAGATCGCTACGGGCAGGCTACGGCGGGAGAACATCTCGGGCATATTTGTCACGGGCAGTTTTACCTCTTAGCAACACTGGCCACTTGGCCAATCCTACCTTCTCTAATCCACTGCCCCGTCGTGTAATTATATGTCACGGAATCCCTCATTCAAGCCATTTGTCTGAAAAGAAATGCCGGTCAAAGGGCAGTACTAGTTAATACACATCAGCCTCAAAGCTCACAAAGACTTGAGGTTTACGCTTGTTCGTCGGATTCGATGAATCCATAAACGGCCAGGCCGCCGTCATCTTGGTGGTAAAGGCGCCTGGAACCGCCAGCTGGCTACCAACACCCCAGCCCTTGAAATTCGCATATTTTTCTTCGTTTTCCAGCGGGTCAACCTTGTCACCCTCGGCAAAATCCACGAAGGTGGAAACCGTCAGGATCTGCCCCCACTTTCTGCCGTCAAACGGCGATACCTTGTCGCCAATGAAGGGCGCGTTCCAGATGTGTTCCGCCGACACAAAGATACCCCGGTCCATGGTCGCCTCAGACACCGGGTAGGCGCGCACATTATCCATACCGCCCATGGCAAACTGCTCCAGACCCAGCAGCGGGTTTTCTGTGTATTGGTATGATGCCCTGAATAGCAGCGAGCGTGTTGGACTCAAGGTCGCAAGACGCGCATAGGACATGGTCAGCTTGTCAAAGCGGGAGGATGCATAGTCTCCGGAACCGAGCCGACGACTGGTTTTCTCGTCCTTGTTACTCATGGCACCGCAGCAGTTTTCGCCATGACTCACGTTGATGACGAAGTTCTGGAAGCTCTGGGTATCGATGTCCAGAGAGTCGAATCCATATTCGAAGGAAAAGATTGCCAGGTTATCCCGACCCAGCCGGTTCTCATCCTGAAACGTGCGGGCTGTCTTGCGGTCAAAGGCGAATACCCAGTAGGAGTTCCTGGTGCGGCCGCGTTCGAAGTTGTTCCTGAAGCGAAGATACCCCAGGCGGGTTTCACTGTAGATACCTGAAACTTCCAGCTGTTTATCATCGAGCTCAAAATCACTGTTTTCCTGGCCAAACTCGAGCCGATACTGCGGCTTGAACAATTGCATGCTGTAATCGAATGAGACCAGGTCAGCCAAATCAGGATCCAGCGCATGCTCGAGCGCGAATTCAAGCTTATCGGCCTGGGTAAAGATATTGTTGAAGGCGATATCGAGCCGGTTCTGGTACTGACCGGTAAAGCGGGAACCGTTATTGTCAAACGTGTAACGCACATCCATCGGCTTTTCTTCCTGCACTTTCAGCACCAGGTCGGAATTACCGACTTCCTGGCCAGGCTGGAATACACCGAACGAAGTCAGGCCCGGGTAGTCAGACAAACGAATCAAGGCGCCTTCTACCTGCTCATTCACCAGCGGCTGACCCACCATGGGCTCGAATGGCTTGACCAGCGATTCTGGCTTGTACTTGGTGTTGCCTTCGACCAGCACCCTGCCCAGCACGCCCTCGAGCACCTGGATGGTGACGATGCCATCCTCTACGGTCTGTACCGGGATGAATGCATGGGCAACGATAAAACCCTTCTGGCGATACAAGGCGGTGATCTGGTTAGCGAGCTCCTGCAGCTGGCCGATCGAGTGGCCCTCGGGCAACCTTGCACGGTCTTTCTCGATGATGGCCCAGATGTCGTCCAGCTTGAGTCCGCTTTCCGGGCGATCCACGGCACCGCGCAGCTCGAAGGCATCGATCTTGATGCGCGGGCCTTCAGTTACCCCGAGGGGGCGATCAACAACGGGGGGGACGATATACTTGCCGGGTTCAGGCTCCAGTTCGGGATAGAGAAACTCTTCCTGCTGAGGGCCGGGTTTTGCCGCATCGGGCAGTTGCTGAAGGATATCGCTGGGCAAAACCGGCGCTTGAGCAAAGGCTGGAGATATGGCCCAGAAGACCCCACATAGAAAAAATAAGCGCCTTAATATGATCATTGTTACCGGCATCTATCCCCGCGAAAAACGCAACTTATTGATTATTCAGCAATTTATTATTATCCCCAGTTGACTATGATAAATCCGCACCCATAAATGTCAACCGAAAATCTGCCCTAAAAACCACGGCTAACTTTTTGATTATTAGTAGGTTTTAACTATTGTGGACCATGGGAATTACTTGTAAAAACTGGCTATTTTTTGGTACCACTCCGATAACTGTTGCGCACCAATCTCCGGTTGCGGGTACTCGGTTCTGGCCAGTTCATTGAGCTGCTCCTGTTGCCGTTTTCTCAGTGCCTGAACCAGCAATTTCACGACCTGCGGTCGAACCTGGTCGAGTGGCAGCACCCGGGGTGCAAGCAGCGCACCGCGCATAAACACGTGGACCCCGTTCTGCCCGCGCACCGGCTTGCTGACGGTACCTTCTTTCAGCGTCAGAATCTGCTGCTTGATGTCGGGCTTCAGGTCGGCCGTCTGCAGGATTCCCATAAAGCCACCATTCAGGCTACTTGCTGCGTGCTCCGAATAGCGCAATGCGGCCTGATCAAAGGTCAGTGTGCCCTTGCGCAGCTGGGTTGACACGGCGGATGCCTCCTTGAGAATCCTGGCCTGGTCTTTCTCGCTCGCGTTCGCAGCGACCGGCCAGAATATCTGCCAGACCGGCAAACGCTCGCCCAGCTGGAAACTCTGCTGGTTCTGGTTGTAAAACTGCTGCACCTGTTCCTCACTGGGAAAGCCCTCGGGTATCCCAGCTGCCTGCAGTCGATTATTGAGGTAGCTGGTTACGAGAAAATTATCCGCCTGGCGGTCCAGTAAAAACCTGATGGTTTCGTTATTGCCAAAGTTGCTGGCTTTTGCCGCGTCCAGCAAGGACATGCGCAATGCTTCCTGCTTGACCAGCTTGCTGAATGATTCCTGATCCGCCAGAAAGCCGTCGCGGCGCTGCTTGTCCAGCGAGGCAACCAGTGCGGCAACCAGTTCGTAATCGAGCGGGCGCTTCGCTGATGGCTGCTGAACCGGT
>JBFFRZ010000252.1:0-3450 GCA_041572715.1 Gammaproteobacteria bacterium | reverse complement strand
TCGTCCACCACATCGTCGTGCAGCAAGGTGGCGGTATGAATAAATTCGATGATGGCGGCTACCTGGACATGCTCATCTCCGGCATACCCGCAGGCTTTGGCAGCGAGCAGGGCCAGCAGAGGGCGCAGGCGTTTGCCCCCGCTATTGATGATATAGCTGCCCAGCTGATTGATCAGAACCACGTCAGAACTCAGCCTGTCGACTATAGTCTGATCTACGAGGCGCAGATCATCAGCAACCAGGTTTCGAATGGCTGACTGGGAAAGTCCTGATGCCCTGGCGGGTGCGGTTTGGCCCATAGAGTGATGCGATGTCCTGAAAAGGCGGCATAGTTTAACGATGCAATGGCGGCAAGACCAGTCAGGATGGGCTATCAGCCTGAAAAATAGTTGTTTTTTGTGGGAAAATGGGTGCAATTTTCGTTGACGCGTGGGGGCCCAATCACTAGAATGCCCGGCTCTTTGAAATGGCCCTAGATAAGACAGGAATTACCATGCAAGCAGTATTCAAAACAGGTGGCAAACAGTACCGCGTGGCTGAAGGCGACAAGATTCGTGTTGAGAGCCTGAAGGCGGAAGCCGGAGATGACGTGAGCTTTGACCAGGTGCTCATGCTGGTAGACGGTGAGAACAGTAAAATTGGCACCCCTACTGTCGAAGGCGGCAAAGTCAGCGCCAAGGTGGTTGCCAACGGCCGTGGCGACAAGGTGCATATCATCAAGTTTCGCCGTCGCAAGCACCATATGAAGCGTCAGGGACATCGTCAGAATTACACCGAGGTAGAAATCACCGGCATCACCGGCTGATATCACCCGTAATTTATTGAGGTAGCAGACAATGGCACACAAAAAAGCAGGCGGTAGTACTAATAACGGTCGCGATTCGGAATCCAAACGGCTTGGCGTCAAGCGTTTCGGTGGGGAGTCTGTGCTGGCTGGTAATATTCTGGTCCGCCAACGTGGCACGCATTTTCGTCCGGGCACCAACGTCGGCCTTGGCCGTGATCACACCCTGTTTGCCAAGGTCGATGGCAAGGTGGTGTTTGAGAACAAGGGGCCGGAAAAGCGTAAGCACGTGAGTGTATATCCAGCCTAGTTCCCGGCGCTGTCAAGCAATACAAGAACCCCGCCTGGTGCGGGGTTTTTTATGGTCAGGATGAGCAGGCTGTTAACGGACATCCGTGTCCTTCACAGCACTCGACCATCCATGGTCAGCGTATGCCGCGGGCGCATGGACGTTCAGGGGCGGCGATGTCAGGAGGTCATGGCACGGCCATGTCCTTCACTGCACTTGACCATCCGTGGTCGGTGGCAGACGAATGCTCCTGCTACATCTGCACTCCCGCCACCCATGGTGGCTGCATCCCATGTGCATGGATATGAAACAAACCAGTAATTATCAGAGCGACTACACTATCAGCCATGAAATTTATCGATGAAGTCAAAATCAAGGTAGCTGCCGGTAAGGGCGGTAATGGCTGTGTCAGTTTCCGCAGAGAGAAATTCATTCCATTCGGAGGCCCCGATGGCGGGGATGGCGGAGATGGCGGGAGTATCTATCTGCGTGCTGATAGCGGGCTGACGACGCTGGCGGATTACCGGAATTTGCGTCAGTTCAAGGCAAAAAATGGCGAGCAGGGCATGGGTAAGGAACGCACCGGTGCCAGCGCAAACGATCTGATTCTTGATGTGCCCGTGGGTACACGGGTAACCGATGAGGAGACCGGTGAGTTGATTGGCGACCTCACGCAGGATGAACAACTATTGCTGGTAGCCAAGGGCGGATTTCATGGTATTGGCAATACCCGCTTCAAGAGTTCTACCAACCGGGCACCCCGCCAGTCAACGAATGGTACCCCGGGCGAGGAGCGTGAGTTAAGGCTTGAGTTGAACCTGTTGGCTGATGTCGGCCTGCTGGGTTTGCCGAATGCCGGTAAGTCCACCCTGATCAGCCAGGTATCATCTGCCAGGCCCAGAATTGCGGATTACCCTTTTACCACGCTTCATCCTCAACTTGGAGTGGTCTATATTGAGCCGCATCGCAGCTTTCTAATGGCGGACATTCCGGGTCTCATCGGTGGCGCTTCTGAAGGCGCAGGCCTGGGTATCCAGTTTCTGAGACATTTGCGGCGGACCCGTTTATTGTTGCACCTGGTGGATATCCAGCCAATGGATGAAAGCCAGGACCCGGTTGAGAATGTGCGTGTGCTGGAGCGAGAACTCGAGCAGTTTGATGAAACCCTGGCACAAAAGCCACGCTGGCTGGTGCTGAATAAAACTGATTTACTGCTGGAGGAGGAGCTGGACCTGGTTTGCGACGATATCGTCAAAAGACTTGAATGGACCGGGCCTGTGTACCGGGTATCGGCGGTAACCGGTGCCGGTACCGATGTGCTCATGGCCAATGTCATGACTTACATTGAGGAACTAAACGAACAACTGTCATGAAGACAAGACAACAACTAGGCAGTTCAAAATGCTGGGTGATCAAGGTGGGCAGTTCACTGGTTACCCGCGACGGGCAGGGGCTGGACCATGATCAGATCAAGGCATGGGTAGATCAGATCTGCGCATTGCGTTCGGCAGGGCATCGTATTGTTCTGGTTTCCTCAGGATCAGTCGCCGAGGGGTTGTCCAGGCTGGGATGGAAGCGGCGCCCCGAATCTCTCAATGATTTGCAGGCAGCGGCAGCAGTGGGACAAATGGGCCTGGTACAGGCATATGAATCGAAATTTCAGCAACATGATGTGCATACTGCGCAGGTGCTGTTTACCCATGATGATATGGTTGATCGTAAACGTTATCTGAATGCCCGTAGTACGCTTAACAGGCTGCTCGACCTGCCTTTGATTTTTTCGATTTCCTGGGCGCTGTAATTCACCAGGCCACGGGCAATTTCCTTGCCCTGTGAATCGATACAGGCCACTACCGAACCCCGTTGAAATTCACCCAGAACAGCACTCACACCAACGGGCAGCAGGCTCTTACCCGAAGATTTCAATACATCTACCGCCCCTGCGTCCAACTGTAATTTGCCGGGCAGTACCATATGGCTCGCCAGCCACTGCTTACGGGCGGCCATCGGTTCCTTGGAGGGTTGAAAAAGGGTGCCGACCACATCACCCGCAGCTACCTGCAGTAAAACCTGCTCGCTTCTACCACTGGCAACAATGGTTGCCGCGCCGGACCGGGCTGCCATACGTGCGGCCTGAATCTTGGTGACCATCCCACCCCGTCCATAGGTGCCTGAGCCTGATGCCATGGCTTCCAGCCCATCATCAGTAACGCTAACACTTTCCAGTAATCTTGCCTCGGGATTTGACCTGGGGTCACTGTCATACATTCCTGCCTGGTCAGTCAGGATAACCAGTAAATCCGCTTCAATTAAATTTGCCGTTAGTGCAGCAAGCCGATCATTGTCCCCAAAGCGTATCTCCTCGATCGCCACGGTA
>JBFFRZ010000251.1:0-3498 GCA_041572715.1 Gammaproteobacteria bacterium | reverse complement strand
GCGAAGACATTGCTTGATCCTGACAGCGCGAATGATCAGTCATCAGCGGGTAAGAAGAAAGACAAGAAGAAAGACAAGAAGAAAGACAAGAAGAAAGACAAGAAGAAAGACAAGAAGAAAGACAAGAAGAAACGGAAGAAATAGCCTGTAACCTGTTGTTGCCGGTTGCGATGTATTCTTCAGTCTGGTTGTTTAATCAGTCATTCATTTAGCGCAACAAAGACCCTGGCAGTGTAGCTTACGATTTCAGTACTCGCCGTTATGGGCCAATGTCAAGCCCCGGCAGTTGCGTTACACTTGCGCACATGTCCAGAAAAACCATCAAGACCACGCTCGCCAAAGGGTCGCTGTCCTCGATCAGCGCCAGGGCCATGTGGTTGGGCCAGCTTAACCGCTGTCTGCAAAAGAACCTGCCGCTTTCCATCAATACCACGATTAAACTGGCAAATATCGACACCAGGCAGCGTGCTGTCATTCATGTACGTGGTGGGGAATGGGCGACCCAGGTCCGTTTGCAGCAGGGTCTGATCAAGGCAATATTGCGTAGTTGCGGGGTGTCCGAAGTCAGGGGCATTGTGGTGAAAAACCGTCCACTCAAACACCTGGCCGAGGAAGAAATGCGTCCCAGGAAGGTACAGCGCACGTTGAGCCAGTCAAATCGACAACTGGTAGAGACCATTGCGAATGGTGTATCTGATGAACATTTACGGCAATCGCTGAGGCGTTTGGCGCGCAAACGCGTATAATTTCGGTTTTCGTACTACAGCAGCAGGTTCAGGGTGTTTATTTCCAGAAGAAAATCCGTAGGGGTGATGGTCGGTGACATCATGGTGGGTGGCGATGCGCCCATCGTCGTGCAATCTATGACCAATACAGATACAACGGATGTGGATGCTTCCATCCGGCAGGTCGCGGAGCTGGCCGAAGCGGGTTCGGAGCTGGTCAGGGTCACCGTGAATACCGAGGAAGCGGCCGCGGCAGTTCCGGCAATATATGAGGGGCTGTTAAAACGAAACATCGATGTGCCGTTAATTGGGGATTTTCATTACATCGGCCATACCTTGCTGACGAAGTATCCCGAGTGCGCGCAGGCGTTGGGTAAATACCGCATCAACCCGGGCAATGTGGGTTCCGGGGCCCGCCGTGATGAGCGTTTCGCCGCCATGATCGAGACTGCGGTCCGCTATGACAAGCCGATCAGGATTGGCGTGAACTGGGGCAGCCTCGACCAGGCCCTGCTGGCAAGGGTTATGGATGAGAATGCGCAACGGGATGAGCCACTCGATGCACGCGAGGTGATGCACCATGCCCTGGTCACGTCAGCCCTGGAAAGTGCTCAACAGGCGGAGGCGCTGGGACTGGGCAGAGACCACATCATCATCTCGTGCAAGGTTAGCGAGGTGCAGGACCTGGTCGCCGTCTACGAACAATTGGCGGCACAGTGCGACTATGCCTTGCACCTCGGCTTGACCGAAGCGGGTATGGGTTCAAAAGGTATCGTGGCGTCTACTGCGGGTATGGGGATTCTGTTGCAACAGGGGATCGGCGATACGATTCGCGTTTCGCTTACGCCTGAGCCGGGCGGCGATCGCACTAAAGAGGTTATCGTTGCACAGGAGATGTTACAGACCATGGGCCTGCGTTCGTTCACGCCGCTCGTCACCGCATGTCCCGGATGCGGTCGAACGACCAGCACGGTTTTCCAGGAACTGGCATCCGATATCCAGGAGTGGCTGCGTGCGCAGATGCCGGTATGGCGTAATAAATTTCCGGGTTCTGAATCAATGTCGGTTGCGGTCATGGGTTGCGTGGTGAATGGCCCGGGCGAAAGCAAGCATTCAGATATTGGTATCAGTCTGCCGGGTACCGGCGAAGCACCGGCTGCCCCGGTATTTGTCGACGGTAAAAAATTCATAACCCTTCGCGGAGAAAATATTGCCGGTGAATTCAAGGAGATTGTCTCCCGGTATGTCGAGGAAAAATACGACATCAATAAAGTTGCCTGAACGGCGGCTTGCTCATTACACAGCGCCATTGATCGCTCGTTTTCAGCTTTACCTGTTGTTGCTGCTCTGTGGCGTGCATGGGCAGTTGCTGGCTATGGATTATGAAAAAATCAAGGTCAGTGATGATCATGGCGCACCCTTGGTAATTGAGCACATCCGGGTGCTGTCGGTATTTCACCTGTTCACCACCGAATTCAATAACCTGTCAATGGTCGAGTTGTCCGGTCTGGCATGGAGCGCGGATGAGCAGTTGCTGTATGCGATCAATGACCGTGGTTCCTTATTTCACCTGCGGCCTGTATTCGATGACACCGCCATTAACGACATACAGCTCGTCGATGCCTATCCGCTGCGTTCGCAATCTGGCGGCGAGTTATCCTACCCGTGGAGTGATAGCGAGGGCCTGTTCCTGCGTAATGGCGCGAATGGCATCGCGGGTGATGACGAGTTGCTGATTTCTTTTGAAAACAGGCCTCGTTTGCAATGGCATAGCTCGGACGGTGCATTTCTTAGCCAGGAGTCTCTGCCCGGGTGGTTGACGGATCCGGCAACCTATCATCGTCGTAGCAAGGCGCTTGAGTCTGTTGCCATACATCCGGACTACGGCGTGATTACGGCCCCCGAGTATCCCCTGGCGGAAGCGGACTGGAATCAGTTAACGCTTTATCGCGCCAACGGTGAGGCACTGGTTGCCGAACGGGATAATGATCGGGATTTTGCACTTTGTGCGATTGAAGTCATGCCTGACGGCAGACTGCTTGCCCTGCAAAGAAGGTATAGCCTGCTGGCGCCAACCTGGACAACTCGACTGGAGATATTGAGCCCCGCAAAAGGTAATCGACTTGAGCGAGAGGAAGTTGCAGAGATTGTCATTGGCAGTAGCCGCCTGCCGATCGATAACTACGAGGGGTTAACTCACCACCGGGACAATCGCTACTTCATGATCAGCGATGACAACGGTCATTTTATCCAGCAGACACTACTGGTTTATTTCGAACTGCTCGAATGACATCCTGCTGTTAGCTGCTGCGCTCGTCCAGCCATTCCAGCAGGGCGTTCTGTATTCTTGTGCCGGTCAGCTGGTGAATATTTTCATGGTTCTGCATGGTGACGACCAGGTAGCGCTTGCCATTGCTGCCCTGAAAGATGCCCGCCATGGATCGTACATGGTCAAGCAGGCCGGTTTTGAGATGCATGTTTCCTTTCAGCGGATTTTTCTCGAAGCGCTTTTTGCCCGTGCCATCCCTGCCCAGTATGGAGAGAGAGCTCAGCATCTCGGGCATCCAGGGACTGTTCCACTGATGTCGGGCCAACTGGTTCAGGGTGTTCGCGGTTATTCGTGAATCGCGAGACAGGCCCGAGCCATTGTCAATCACGAATCCTTTGGTGCTGATTCCCTCGGATTCCATCCACTGTTTGACGGCTTTTCGACCGTTTTGCATAGTACCGGGCTCGCCGTCGGTTTCAGCGCCGATGGTTAATAACAACTGCT
>JBFFRZ010000250.1:0-3563 GCA_041572715.1 Gammaproteobacteria bacterium | reverse complement strand
GCATGCAGGCAGAACACTATTGGGAGCTTGGCGCTATCCCATACGGAAAGTCTGATGGCCCCATTTCAGGTTGGATTGAGTCTGGCAGCAAGATGACAAACGCATTCTGGCATGAGCATACGCTAATACCAGGTAAGGCAAAGCCTGATCCTGGTCTGGAAGCTGTAACCGGACGCGTCTTTGCATTGTCGTTGCCTGCGGGTAGCTACGCATTATTTCCCACGGGTGTTAAGTACAAGAATCCTTCTGTCGCCATTAAACCCGCCACATTCGATGTTAATCCCCGAGAAATAAAATACATCGGTAGAATACAGTTCCAGGCGTGTTTATATGAACCTAAGAACAGGCGAGTTTGGCGCGGATATATCAATGCCTCAGTACCATCGATTATGGACATGTGGGCAATCGACAGAGAATTGCTGTTGGTCAAATATCCAGAATTAAGCAAGTTTGAAATCGTCAATTCAACGGTCGACGACCGAAACTGGCAAGGTCTGGCTGATGAATTGGAATCGAAGATAGAAACCAACTGCCGACAGTACTAGATTGTATGAAACCATATTGTCAGTTCTGCCTGTCTATGATACTTGGCTGTTTGGCATGTTTGGGCTCTGGGTGCGGTGTGACAGGAACTACCACCCGTGTTGAGATTAATATCAATACGGTCCCAAGAGAGATTTCAATGCACCGGATCCATCTTGAATCCTTGGTGGTTGATACCAATGGGGCCCGGTTATCCAAAGTGGGTATTGTGCATCCATGGGGAAACTTTGATGAGCATGACCAGCACAATATTCAGGCATCCATTGAAGACGCGCTGGCGGTTGCAGAGCAACGAAACCAAACTGTAGCGGAAGATCCGATACATATCCACATACTAATGCGCAAGTACTTGCTACGGACAAGTTACGATTTTATCGCGGTATTCTCCGCAGTTGAGTGGGCGGCCGTAGCCTCTCAAAAGAATCTAATTTATCAGGACAGCTTTTATGCGACTGCATATTGTGAAGTGCCTGAAATTTGCACGCTTGGCTCTGTTAAAGAAAGGATCACCTCAGCTATAACCGAGCGCATTGTAAAACGTGCTATCTTGCTAGCTATGGGCAAGGATCCAACAACAGTGGCGATCGAACGCACATATGACACCCACGAGGAAGCCGCGATGACCATGCGCACCAAACCCCGTTCAATATGGGCCACATTGTTATTCGGCAAAAGGCGGGGAGATGATGACCAAGAAGCCTGGATTGAATCTGCCAGACTGGAAAATAAAACTAACTGGAAGCACTGGATCAGCAGATCGGGAAATTCCGTGAATTGACCTGTAAAGCTTACTCAGAATGTGTTTACAGAAACCTTGTGCCAAATACTATACAACCTCAAGTGACCGCTTTGTGTTGCAACTTCAACCGGCCGCTGGTTTTGCTAGACCAATATGGCAGAAATCGCTACAAGCGGTCGTTTACAAGAGCCTTTATTTTTTGCTTGTATCTTCTCTTGATAACGTTTCAACAATCGGGCATGCATGTTTGCCTTTGCCTGAATGGCAAGCCTTGATTAGTGTAGTCAAGGTGCTACGCAGGGCCTCTAAATCTTTTATCTGAGATTCGATCCTGTCACGCTTTGCTTCGGCCCGTTTTCTGACATCCTTGCAATGACCTTTTCCAAGTATCAATAGCTCCGAAATTTCTTTGAGACTGAACCCAAGCTGCTGAGCTCGCTTGATGAATTTGATCTGGTCGATCGTATCCTCCGGGTACCGGCGAAATCCCTGGGCAGGTTTACCGGGTTCCCTCACCAATCCAACACGCTGGTAATAACGGATCGTCTCAACATTGACCGAAGCGGCCTGCGCCAAACGACCAATGGTTAGTTGGCTCATCACTTAATATTCCCCTTGACTCTGTACCTAAGTACGGAGTTTATACTGATTAGTATGATATTCAATTTGAGGAGATATCGATGATTTCTGCGGCCGGCATGATGGAGAAAACCGGGACACTGGGCACTATCATTTCATCAATGGGCTGTGCGGCCTGTTTTCCAGTATTGGGCACTCTGGCTTCATCGATCGGTCTGGGTTTTTTGGCCAGTTACGAGGGTGTCCTGTTGAATAAAATTCTACCCGTATTCGCCTTGTTTGCATTGATACTATGTAGCTATCAATGGGGCAAAAATGGGCGTCATATCCGAGGCTTTCTTTCCACATTGGGACCAATTGCTGTTTTGCTGACGCTGTACCCGCTCTGGAGTTATGGGTGGAGTACTTACCTGTTTTATGCCGGTCTCATCTTAATGTTTGTAATGAGCCTGTTTGAGCTCATCAGGCCAGCTAGATCTGTTTGTGCCACAGCGGGAGACAATAATGGATAAGGAAATTATTCTAGAGTCCACCATTACTTGTCCGGAGTGTGGCCACCAGGAAACTGAGTCCATGCCAACTGATGCCTGTCAATGGTTTTATCAGTGCAGGCAATGTGGTGCTTTACTAAAACCAAAGAAAGGTGATTGCTGTGTTTACTGCTCCTACGGGACCGTACCGTGCCCGCCAATACAGAAAGGCACTGATTCATGCTGTTCTTGAATTGGCAGCACATTGAGGACATTGAAATGTGCAGTGGTGCGGCTCGAATGCCGTAATAAAAGCCATTCATGATGCCGATGTTAGATTGAGAGTATGAATAAAAGGCCAGTCAAATGACTGGCCTTTTGTATCAAGCCGCGTGTCTTTGTCTATCGAGGGATAGATCCGTATGTTTGGCTATACGACTGGCTAGATAGCGAGAAGCTGTAAAAGTACACCATGCGAGGATGCGGATAAAGCGTTTCTGGTCACCAGCATCCAGTACTTCTCGAACAACCGGTTCATCAATCTGGTAAGAAGACTTGGCAAGCAGGAGAGCGAGTCTCGCGATTGACCGTTGTTGGCCGGTTAAGTCACCCAGTTCATCTTCCACCCAATTTCTGCTGATTGGCATCTGCTCCCCATGCCAATGTGAGAGCGCTTGGCGCACGCAATGGTCGACCTCGGCATCAATAACACGGGTCGCTTGTAGCTTTGTCACAGCTGCCCACCGTGACAGGGCATCAGCAACCCTGGGGTTATTGCGCGCCCATTGCATATCATCTGGCAACTCCGCTTCCGGTAACAGTTGCAGTGCGCGCCCTGGCAATAAAGGTTTCATATGGTTCTCTTGCAGTTCACCACCAAATATTTTCAAGGCCATTGCCTTGATGGTGTTGATACCCATCGGCGCATTGACCGGTGAACCATCCATTACGATATGGCTGAAACGGTTAATGTCGCTCATGGCCATGATTGCGCCGATTACCTCTGGCAGCTCCTGATTGGTGAAAGGTACGTTAGCAGGTAGTTTGGCTCCTGGGGTTGTCATTGCCTTCACCCAAGCCAGTCTTTCTCTCAATAGAGGGTCTGTAATCCGTTCTTCTTCATGTGCAAGAATATGTTCAGCATCTTCATGTTGGTCACCGGCGTGCACCAGAGCTATTAGCATGTCCCCACAGTAAGGACATTCATTGATAGAAGATAGCGCTGCCAACAT
>JBFFRZ010000249.1:0-3576 GCA_041572715.1 Gammaproteobacteria bacterium | reverse complement strand
TATAAATTCAATGACGCCCAAGGAGCGGGCGATACCCACGCTGATCAACGGCTCACGACGCAAACGTATTGCGAACGGATCCGGTACATCGGTACAACAGGTCAATCAGCTCATGAAACAGTACAAACAGATGTCCAAAATGATGAAGAAAATGGGCAAGGGCGGCATGGGCAAGATGCTGCGGGGTATGGGCGGCATGATGCCTGGCGCGGGTCGTCCTTTCTAGTCGCGGACTGAAGTCGGCCTCAAGCCGAAATTCATTCCGGGGCGTGATTTAATATCTGTCTTGGGTCTATGCTTAAGGTGTAGGATATCTCTTATCGAGATTAAGGGTATTGAAATATTAGAAAAAACTAATATAATGCACCGATCATTTCAAGCGCATGTAAACAATCGTTTTTGCTGGAGAAACAGGCAATGAAAATATCAAGACAACTGGCGGCCCTGACGGGTGGCTTGCTCATGCTCGCTGTTTTACCGGCTCAGGCCTGGTGGGGCGGCAACAACTGGGGTCCGCGTGGTGGTGGTAACGACTACTACGGCTATAACCAGCAACCCTGGAACTACAATCGCGACGGGCAAGATCAGCGTTGGGATAACAGTCGGCAAAATAATGAGTGGATGCATGGCCCCTGGAATGGGGGCGGCTGGGATGAGTGGCGCGCACCCTGGAGCAATGATGACAGTCGCTGGGGCAGTGGCCCATGGGATGGGTTTGGTGACGCAATGAACAACTTTATTGGTGAGATGGAGGGAGACCTGGATCTGAACATGAAGATCAGGGCTGAAAATGAAGCCAAGGCAAAGGCCAAAAGTGAAACGCGAAATGAATTTCGCGGAAATCGCTTTGGTAGTGGAAATCGATACGGTAACCGTAACTACTATCCCAACTACGGGTATGGCATGCCTCCGTACCAGAATTATCCGTACCAGAATTATCCACAGCAGAATTATCCACAGCAGAATTATCCACAGCAGCCTCAGACTCAGCCTGGGCCTACTGCCCCGGCAACAAGATAGGAATTTAAGCTTTTACAGGAAGTTTAATGGCACAAGGAAGTGCTTTTTAACTCTGGTTGTTCTATCAACCTAAAAAATACCCGGTATCACCGGGTATTTTTTTAAGGGGTTTCCGGCGGTATTCTTTCGTAGGGGAACGCACTGGATTCGGGGGTATCCTGGAGATGTCTGCGTAACAGGGCAAAGTTTTTTTCCTTCAGGATCAACTCAAGGTATTCCAGGTTACGGTCGATTTCTTCCTGATACAGATTCTGACCGTCGAAGCAGTCCGCGACATATTCGGCTACCCGATGAAATTTCTCATCCAGCCTGGGGCGAACCATACGTTGGTAGAATTCAGGCGTTTTCTCCAGCAGTTCTTCTGCCGATTGATAGAGTGTGATTTCTGATCCGTTATCATCCTTACGGGTGGTCATACCGCCCAGGACGAATTCCGGATAAAGCCGCTCACGACATTTTTCCAGGTAACAACGGTCGGCCATCTGTGCGAGCAAATCTGCCGAGCCGACCAGGTAGCCCAGCATTTTATCCCTTGGGTCATCCAGCTTGATGTCTTCAACCGGCGTTTCATAGCCGGTGTACTCGATCAGCCTGGTCACCAGGGCAACCTGACTCTCGAGGCCGATTTGAGGTAGGTAGTTTTCCAGGTACTTAGCCCCACGGGCAATATGGGTGAGGGTGTATTCAGCGCCGTTTTGCCTTGTGTCCTCCCGTGTAGAGCGGATATAACCGCAATCGTGGAACAAGGCCAGAATAACGCCCATCATGATCCGCTCTGGCCCGAGACGGTTGCCTGGCCGCTGCCTGCGCTCATAACTGGCAATCAGGCGCGTGCTGGCCAGCGTCACGTCCATAATGTGTTGCAGGTCATGGTATGGCACGTCGCAAGCGTGGTAGCCGTTGAGTTCCCCCCGGTAGAGGGCAGTGACATTACTGAATGCGCTACGCACCTTTTCAATCATCTGGCCCGGGCAAAAGTCCGATATGATTTTGCTGACCTCCGAAAATACCGCATCCGGATCCCTCAGGTTTACCCGGTCCGTCACATCGTACTCATTACGGCGGAAGCTCACCGATCTACTCTGCGGGTTGCGGTTTTTGCTTAGTGCAGGCTGGTTCATATTCGTTTAATTGTCCTGCGTGCGGCTATAAACAATGAGGTTTAAAGGCCCGCAGGCGATCATGCACCGTGCGACCCTGCTTGTTAAGGCGTACTTGCAGCTGCTGGACAGGGCAACCATTTCTGAAAAAATAAGCATGTCAATTAGTAAGTTAAGCGGTATATCTAATATTTAATGTTAATTTTAGGCGATAAGTCCAAATTTATGGATAAAAATTCACCATGTCAAGTGTAATGAAATCAAATTCTCGGGTTCAGATTCGGTAATTGGTCACGGTTTTACCATGCTTTGAGTATTGGTTTGCTAAATGGGCCAGTTGCGGGGCAGATTGAATTTGTTGCCAACAACCGCTCTATAAGGCTTTATTTTTACAGTAATATCCGTACAATGCGGCGGCTTGTTGAACGCGAGTGAACTCGCATGCCAATTCTGGCTTAACCGGTAATCTGAAGAGTATAAAATGGTTGTTATCCGTCTGGCCCGTGGTGGTGCCAAAAAGAAGCCTTTTTACCATGTGGTGGCAACTGACAGCCGCAACAAACGTGATGGTCGTTATATCGAGCGTTTGGGTTATTTCAACCCGACCGCGAGCGGTGATGCCAAGCGGCTTGAGTTGCAGGTTGATCGGATCGAGTACTGGAAGTCTGTCGGTGCGCAGATGTCTGATCGCGTAGCCTCACTCATGAAGGAGCAGGCCAAGGCGGCCTGACTTTACAGCTTCAACGGTATCGTTGAAGTGAAAACTGCCATCGCTAGTCGCGTACGTCAGTCAGCATGGTAGTGATCGGTAAAATTAATGGTGTGTTTGGCGTACAGGGGCAGGTAAAGGTCTATTCCTATACCGGGCCCAGAGAGAATATTCTGACATACGATCCGTGGTTGATCGGATCGGGTGACAGCTGGGAACCGCATGAGGTGGTTTCCGGAAAGGTGCAGGGTAAGGGTCTTATTGCAAAGCTCAAGGGCTGCGATGATCGCGACCAGGCGCAGATGCTGGTGGGTAAGGAAATCGCGATTGAAAAATCGCAGTTAGCAGATACCCTGCCGGGAGAATATTACTGGTCTGATCTGGAAGGTCTGCGCGTAGTGACCCTGGATCAGAAACCACTGGGTATAGTTAGTCATCTGTTTGAAACAGGATCGAATGACGTACTGGTGGTGAAAGGTGACCGGGAGTACCTGATTCCCTATATTCAGGGTCAGGTGGTAATCGAAATTGACCTGGATGCAGGTCAGATGATTGTTGACTGGGATCCGGAGTTTTAAGTGGTTGATCGCATTGATGTGATCACCCTGTTTCCAGAAATGATACTGGATGCCTGTGCCTATGGTGTTACCGGGCGAGCAATAGAACAGGGGTTGATGACACTCAATTGCTGGAACCCGCGCGATGAGACTGAAGACGTTCATCGCACGGTTGATGACCGTCCCTACG
>JBFFRZ010000248.1:0-3601 GCA_041572715.1 Gammaproteobacteria bacterium | reverse complement strand
GGCCTGTTCCGGCATACCCTCACCGTAGAAATGCATGCTGGCCAGCCCCGCCCCGGCCACCACCAGCATGACAAAACCGATACCCCGCGGTATCAGGACATGCAGCGCAAACTGTTTGAGATCATGTTGCCAGTTATGGATCAGCCAGCCCACGTAGATCAGTACCAGTGGCAGCAGGTAGGCCATGTAACCGATTGCAAACATCGAGAAATCTGCCAGCCAGGCGCCGGCTGCACCACCCGTATTTCGGATGATTCCGGATCCATCACCGCTGAAGGTGAAGCTCTGGTCCATCCGGTGATAGGTTGCGAGCGATACCAGGCAATATATCGCGATAAAGGCCAGCAATAAAAATGCGCCCTCTTTCAAGGCACGCACCATGTAGGCGGGCATCGGATTGGATGGTTCGTTTTTTTTCTTTGCTTGGGCCAAAATGCTAAAAATAAATTAGTCTAACTAATTGTTCTAACTATTTATATTGTAAGGGAATTACTTACTGAATGCAGGATTATTTAAGGCCTGCGTATTGTATTTCACCATCCCGTAGATAGATAGCCCCCTGGAGCGCTGAATCCGACGCCAGCGCCCCGGACGCAAGCTGCAGAACATATGGCAGTATTGCCTGCGACAATGCCTGCGCCGATGTCCTGGGAACCGCACCGGGCATGTTCGCGACACAAAAATGCACCTGGCCTTCTTCGATATAAGTCGGGCTGTCATAGCTGGTCGGGCGGCTGGTCTCGATACAACCACCCTGGTCGATCGCAATGTCCACGATCACCCCGCCCGCCTTCATCTGGCTGACCATCTGCCGAGTGACCACGATCGGCGCCCGCTTGCCAGGAATCAGCGCGGCGCCGATCAGAATATCTGCCGATGCCACTGCTTCAGAAACTTTCTCCGGCTGACCTGAGTCCTGGATCTGGATATCTGGAAACTTGCCACGGGCCCATACCAGCCTTTCCTGGTTGATATCCAGCAAAGTCACCTTGGCACCGCTGCACAAAAGATCCTTGAGTGCCGCGATACCAGCCTGTCCGGCCCCAATGACAACTGCATGCCCGGGATCTGTGCCGTTAACTCCGCCTATCAGCAAGCCCTTGCCACCCTGTGTTCGATGCAGCAAATGACCACTCACCTGTGCCGCCAACCTGCCCGCTACCTCGCTCATGGGTGCCAACAAGGGGAGTGAATGATCAATCTGCAGAATTTCAAAGCCTATCGCGGTCACTCCACTGTTCAGCAACAGGTCGGTCAATTCGGTCTCGGCCGCCAGATGCAGGTAACAAAATAGCAACTGATCTCGCCGTAACCACCCGGCTTCCTGTGGCTGTGGTTCCTTCACTTTCACCACGAGCTCGCTGAGTTCGTAGAGTTCGCGTGCCCCCTCGATCAATCTGACCCCCATGGCCAGGTAGTCATCATCGCTGTAGCCGCTGGCTGCCCCTGCCTTGCTTTGCATAAATACTTCGTGACCCTGACTCAACAGGAACCCACAGGCTTCGGGCGTTAATGCGACCCGACCCTCCTGCGTCTTTATTTCAGCCGGCACCCCGATTCTCATACTGATATTCCCCGGTAGACAAGTGGTTTAGTCATGCTTGTTGTTAACCTTTTCATTATCGATTATTTTAGCGATCAATTGTTCCCTACAAATAAACTTCCAGGAGAAGTCATGAGTGACACCAAGCATTGCAAGCTATTAATTCTGGGGTCCGGCCCGGCAGGTTACACTGCAGCAGTTTACGCGGCCAGAGCCAACCTGGATCCCGTTATTATCACGGGAATGGAGCAAGGCGGCCAGCTCATGACGACCACGGATGTCGATAACTGGCCGGGAGATGTCGAGGGCTTGCAGGGCCCGGCATTAATGGACCGTATGCAAAAACATGCCGAACGATTCAACACCGAGATCATTTTCGACACGATTCATAATGTGGATTTTTCCGGGCGTCCCTTCAAACTGCAGGGTGATAGCGGTGGCTATACCTGTGACGCGCTGATCATCGCAACCGGCGCATCAGCCATGTATCTCGGGCTTGAGTCCGAAGAGGCCTTCAGGGGCCGTGGTGTTTCAGCCTGCGCGACCTGCGATGGCTTTTTCTACCGTGGCCAGAAGGTTGCTGTCATTGGTGGCGGCAATACCGCGGTCGAAGAGGCCATGTACCTGTCCAATATTGCCGAACATGTCACCGTGGTGCATCGACGGGACCAGTTTCGCGCTGAGAAAATCCTACAGGATGAAATCCTGGACAAGGCCGAAAATGGCAATATTTCAATTGAGTGGAATCATGTGCTTGATGAAGTGCTCGGCGATAACACTGGTGTAACCGGCATGAGGATCAGGAACCTCAACGACGATAGCACCCGGGAAGTTGAGCTTCAGGGCATTTTTGTCGCGATTGGCCATAAACCCAATACCCAGATGTTCGAGGGTCAGCTTGAGATGGAGCATGGCTACATCAAGGTTCAGTCCGGCAGCCAGGGCAACGCAACGCAGACTAGCGTAGAGGGGGTATTTGCTGCGGGCGATGTCATGGACCATGTCTATCGGCAGGCGATTACTTCTGCCGGCACGGGCTGCATGGCGGCGCTTGATGCCGAAAGGTTTCTCGACAAGAAGGTGCTTGAGAATCACGACTAGCACTAGTGACTGCTTTCCGGATCACTCACCATCATCCGGGATGACAAGCATGTTTAATAACCTCACCCGCGTTATTCCCGTCTTGGCCAGGATATGCGGCCGCGTGGTACAGTTTGTTCTGTATTTTGCGACAGCCCTGCTTTTCTCAGGCCAGGCTATCGCAGATGACATCAATGGCGAATGGCGCCTGAGCATTACCGGTAACAACCTCTTTTTCTTTGGCACCCGTATGCTGACAGCCGGAGTGAAGCAGGATTGGGAGGTCGCCATCGACTTCCACGTAACGAATAATCAGTTCGACATCGGCACTGGCAATGCCCGGTTAATCGGCTCACCTGTACCCTACTCGAATCCTGAAGGCATGTTTGAGTGCGTTACTATCGAAGGCATATACCTGGACCGTGGACTGCATGAAGTCAGTACGCCACATTTGCGCTACGCAGGATTTCCTGTAGCCGGGCTTATTACTAACGGCCAACTACAGTTAAAGCCCGATGTCGAATACATCGGCAACTTTCTTGCCATGATGTATAAATGCTCAACCACGAATATTCTGGGTGAGGTCTGGCATGATCGTGGCAGGCTTTCATCGCTGGAACGATTAAAACGTCAGGATGCCAAACTTTCGGTTGAACAGGATCGCTTCAGCGTTAGTGTCAAGGAACTGCAATTTGTAGAACCCCGAGGCGAATTTGAATTACCTTTACTGGATGGACTGGAAATCAGACAAAGTGATCAGGCCAGCTATGCCATCAAGACCTACCGCCTGACACACGTCAAATAGACACTAGCGGCTTACGATAAACGGATAACTCCCGTTCTCTCCTTTCCGCATCTGAATCAGCAACACTCTCTGTAAGCCGAATATATTGCTGGTATGCGGCTGGAAGGTTGTTCTCCACCGCGCCATAAATGACATGCTGCCTGTACCAGTCAAGCGGTTTGAGAGATGTATCG
>JBFFRZ010000247.1:0-3619 GCA_041572715.1 Gammaproteobacteria bacterium | reverse complement strand
CTGAAATCAAGGGTGTTACCGCCGCTACAATCAGGTTGATCAGGCAGTATCGTGAAGATATAGACGACAAGTATCGTAATGACCCAAGGGCCAAGGGATATTTCATGGAAATTCTCAGGCAGCCTCACGGGGTAACACGTGAGCTCAGGAGGATGAACCGGTACGGGATACTGGCTGCCTATCTGCCCGAATTCGAAAACATCGTCGGGCGCATGCAGTATGACCTGTTCCACGCCTACACGGTGGATGAGCATACACTGTTTGTTGTTCGTAACCTGCGCCGCTTTACCGATTCTAACTACAAGCATGAGTTTCCGTTATGCAGCCAGATCATGGCGACGCTACCCAAACCGGAGCTCATCTACATTGCAGCCCTTTATCATGATATCGCCAAGGGCAGAGGCGGCGATCATGCCGACCTGGGTGCTAAAGATGCGAAAAATTTCTGCGAGCGACACGGCCTTGGGGACTATGACACCAACCTGGTCGGGTGGCTGGTTGAAAACCATCTGCTGATGTCGCAAACCTCGCAAAAGCAGGACATCGCTGATGCCGAGGTCATACACGAGTTTGCGACTAGGGTCGCTGACTCGGTGCGTCTCAACTACCTGTATCTACTGACAGTCGCCGATATGCGTGCGACGAACCCTTCGCTATGGAATTTCTGGAAAGAAAACCTGCTGAACGAACTATATAACGCCACTAACCGGCTTTACCGGCTTGGCATGGTATCCGAGGACCTGCTGGCACATCGACTCAGCGCACGTAAAAAAGAGGCTTATGAAATGCTCACTGCCTCCGGGATTAATGAAAAAGATATTGAATCGTACTGGGCAAGACTTCCCGACGAATACTTTTTGCGACATGCCGTTGACGACATTGTGTGGCAGACGAGAATACTTATTGAACAGGGCTTCGGGCCCACGCCAGTTGTATCTACCCATGGTGATCGACGTCGGGGCATTACTGTCGTATTCCTCTATGCAAATGATCAGGCCAATCTTTTTGCGCACTGTGCAAGCGCACTGGCGCAGTTACGCCTGAATATTACAGACGCAAGAATACTGGAAACCAGGGACAGCTATGCCATCAATACCTATATTGTCTATGACGAACTGGGTAACCCGATCATGGATCCTATGGAACTCGATATCATCGAGAAGCGTATCCGTGCTGCCATTAGCCAGAAGGATGCACCCGCTGCTTCAGTAGACACAAGGATACCCAGGGCGCTTCAACAGTTCAAAGTGACAACATTCGTGGAATATGAACAGGATGAGCAGAACCACAGAACCATCATGAGATTAAGGACCACAGACAGGCCGGGAATATTGTCGCAGGTTGGACAAGTTTTCATGGAGCATAACATTCGCCTGCATAACGCCCGAATTGCCACATTCGGTGAACGTGCCGAAGATGCATTTTTTATCTCAACTCCTGACAAGCAACCTATTACTGACGTGCGGGAACTCGAGTCACTGAAAAAAGATATTATCGACTCACTGTCTTCAGGCTAAATCGATGAAACCTGTCACTCTGCAGCCTCGATAAGCTCCAGTGTATTACCATCAGGATCCCTGCAAAATAATGCGCGCCGTCCGGATTTACTCATGGTGAATTCAATATTGGCCTCTGTTAACGAGTCGACTAGCTGATCCAGGTCCCTGACATGAATGGCAACATGACGGTCTCTGCCACCATGTTGCGGACGACTCGTCAAAGGGTCAGGATTCGACAACTCAAGTAAATGAATTTGCTGCTCGCCAACTGACAACCATGCGCCGGGGAAAGGCAGTTCGACCCGGGTCGCCTGTTCCATACCCAGCACACCGAGATAAAAACGAAGTGACCGGGCAGTATCTCTTACCAGGAAACTTGCATGGTGTAATCCCAGGAAATTGCTCATATGATCACTGTATCTAGTGTTATAAAAAAGTCTGCTTGTACTGATTTTATTTCATTTCTGCGACACTTGTGATTTTCCTGTTCGAAACATCCGTACAAATTGAATAACTTC
Organism: Gammaproteobacteria bacterium; assembly: GCA_041572715.1. Classification (GTDB taxonomy): domain Bacteria; phylum Pseudomonadota; class Gammaproteobacteria; order JAJDYQ01; family JAJDYQ01; genus JAJDYQ01. The sequence continues at coordinate 1,602 of JBFFRZ010000247.1, read as the reverse complement.
AGTTTACTGATTTCGTTATAATCAGTTCTGGCTGACTGAATCACTGCTCATGCACCAACATCTCGATCACCTCCATCCCTACCCCTTCCAGAAACTTTCGGCTTTATTGCGTGATGTTACGCCACCAGCTGACAAACCTCACATAGCGCTCTCAATAGGCGAACCCAGGCACGCACCACCAGCGTTCGTGCTGCAGGAACTTTCGGCAAACCTGGACTCAATTTCCAGGTATCCCGTAACAAGGGGCAGCGACAATTTACGTGAGGCCATCGCCGACTGGCTGTTAACGAGGTTCAAGGCAAGGGTTTCGGCGGACACCCAGGTCCTGCCAGTCAATGGAACCCGTGAAGCATTGTTTGCATTTGCCCAGTGCGTGGTCGATAACAGCAAGAATGCTGTGGTCATCATGCCTAACCCGTTCTACCAGATTTATGAGGGCGCGGCCATCCTTGCCGGCGCGCAACCATGGTATCTCAATACCTCGTCCGATAACGGCTTCATTCCGGATATTGACAGTATCCCCGAGTCCGTCTGGAAGTCATGCCAGTTATTTTATGCGTGTTCACCCGGAAACCCGACTGGAGCAGTTATGCCGGAATCACACTGGCTCAGGTTACTGGATTACGCTGATCGCTATGACTTCGTGGTCGCAGCAGACGAATGCTACTCGGAAATTTATCCCGATGAATCCGACCCACCAGTTGGGCTGTTGCAGGTCTGCGCGAATTCTGGCCGTGATGATTTTGCCCGATGCGTGGTTTTTCACAGTCTTTCCAAGCGTTCCAACCTGCCCGGCCTGCGATCAGGCTTTGTAGCAGGTGATGCTGAAATCCTTAAACAGTTCCTGCTTTATCGAACCTATCATGGATGTGCCATGTCTCTTCCGGTTCAGATCGCCAGCATCGCAGCCTGGAGGGATGAACAGCATGTGTACGAAAACCGTCAACAGTACCGGGAAAAATTTTCCGCTGTACTGCCCATACTGCAGCCCTGGCTGCCTGTTACACAGCCCGATGCCAGTTTTTACCTATGGCCGGAACTACCTGGCATCGACGATGCTACTTTTACCCGGGGCCTTTTCGAACAACAGCACGTAACCGTACTGCCCGGCAGCTATCTCTCCAGGGAAAGTGCTCATGTTAACCCGGGTAACAACAGGATCCGTATGGCGCTGGTCGCAGAAACCGATAAATGCATCGAGGCTGCAACACGAATCGCTGGCTTCTGCGCCAGCCTGTCTTGAACCCGACGGTTTCAGGCGGTACACAATCCGTGCATGACTTCTACAGAGGATCCTAAAATACCGTTATACTCCCCCACTTTCGCCATTTCTGATCAACTATTACGCATTACCAGAGAGAATTATTATGTCCGAAGAAGTCGCCCAGATTATTGTTGAAGCCTTTGAAAAACGTGCAGACATTACCCCCCGCACCGTAGATACCCATGTTAAAGATGCGGTTATGACCGCCATTGAAATGCTGGATTCAGGCGAGGCCCGCGTTGCCGAGAAAAATGATGGCAAGTGGGTGGTCAACGAATGGCTGAAAAAAGCGGTACTGCTGTATTTTCGTATCGAAGATAACGAGTTCATCAAGGGCG
>JBFFRZ010000246.1:0-3620 GCA_041572715.1 Gammaproteobacteria bacterium | reverse complement strand
GGCAGTTTTCTGGCCATTCCTGTCAGGCTGGCAACTGAGTCGGCGGATAACCAGCCTATGGTCTGTCGCGAGCTTGCAGCGGGCTTGCCGGTGTTGCTGACGGTGATCGCATAACTATGCGTTTTACGATCATAATCATTACCGTAGACGGAGAGTGAATTGCCGTTTATTGAAACCTGGTTAGTGTCTGCCAGCGACGCCAGTTGTCCGGCGAAACGGTTATGTTGACCGAATAACCAGACCATACGGTCCTGTGGCAGTTGCCTGATCTGGTCATCTCGCACAACTTTGGAGCCAGGGCGGTTCGCCGTCCAGTTCGTGGCCAGCCTGGTGTAGGCTTCCGTCATTTTCTGCTCTTCACCGGATGACAGAACTATCAATACATCATCGGCCGCAAACAGCTGCCCCATGGAAGAAGGGATCTCGCTGTCATCTAATCGCCTGAATACATCAAACTGCGGATCGACCGCTAGCGCCAGCGGTTGGTTTTCAAGGCTAAAGGTAAAATCCTGCTGTTTTGATGTCATCTGGATGCGCTTCATGTACAGACCGGCTTCGGATTCTGTTTTTACCCAGACCGGGATGGACAGCACGAATGCATCATCTGCCTGTCGCTGGGTCAATTGCAGCGACAGTTGGTATCTGTCCTTGTCCCGGGTGACTGTGATAGCAGTGACTTCAAGTTCGGGTGCGCCGGTGCGGTTGAGCCATTGCTCAAACATCGGCGACAGATCTTTCCCACTGACTTGCTCAAAGGCTTTTCGCAACTGCTGGTATCCGGCGATCTTAAAGCGGTTATCACGGTAGAATAGCCTTAGCCCATCGACAAACGTTTTATCGCCCAGTAGTTGCCGAAGCTGGTGAAAAAACATCATGACCTTGCCATAACCAATGGCCTGACTTGCCTGGCTATGTCTGCCACGAAATTCGTTAAGCGGAAACTCCTTTTGTTCGGAGACGTAGTCTGCATACTTTTGCAGGGCATCCCTTCGATAGTTTGCGCCTTCGCCACGCTGTTCCTTGAGCAGGTGATCTGCCAGGTAGGAAGTCAGACCTTCTGCCCAGTTGCCACTTGCAAAATCGATATATACGCCGTTGCCCCACCAGTTGTGCAGGATTTCATGCGGATAAGAAGTGTAGGGAATGAAAGGCAGGCGAATAACGCGGTTGCCTAGCAACGTAAACGAGGGCATGCCGTAGCCCGTTTGCAGGAAATTTTCCACCAGGGCAAATTTCCTGTAAGGATATTCACCAATCATGCGGCCATATAAATCAATGTACTGTTCTGTTACCGACAGGTACTTTTCTGCCAGTGCCTGGTCGGGTGTCCTCAGGAATACCTGTGCCAGCGCTGTCCTGCCTGGTTTTTCATAGACATGGTAGCGGCCGGCAACCAGGTAAATTTCTTCCTGGGGGATATTTTCCTGCCATCTGTTCTTTTTACCCGGTACCGCCAGGCCCTGGCTGACCGCAGTCCATCCATCCGGCAAGTCAACCTGCATGTTGAAAGTATGCAGATAATCCCCCATATCCGGATACCATAGGGATGTTCCGCTGAGAAATACGCCTTCATCCGAAATAATAGCTGGGCTCCAGTGGTCCTGCCTGGCGTAGTCTGAAGACGCAGCCCTGGGCACATGGTTGATCTTGCCGCTATAGTTAAGCGTGATGCTTTTCTGCTGTGATTTCAGTGTGACACGATACAGTGTCACCGGTACGTCGGATTGCCAGCTTTCTATTGTGCGCAGGCTGTAGCTGTTGTCCGGTTGTATGCTCAGGTCGCCATGCAGGATAAATTCAAGGGACGAGGTGTTCTCGGGCAGGGTAACGTTATCCTGAACGGTCAATACGCCCCGGACAGGGTTGATGTGAACATTTATATTATGGTGCACCGCGGGTACCGCAACAGCGTGACCGGAGTACATGAAAAATGCCATCAGGCACACAATTATATTAACAATGGATTTAAACATGGGATTGCTTCGATTTAGTGTTGCGCTTTTACTGCTCCTGTCCGGAATGTCTTCAGTCATGGGTTCACCCGGGTTGATGAGCCGGATGTCTGCAAGCGGCCATGGAATGCATTCCACTGATCACGCTGATATCGGCCATAACCGGGAAACCTCGGTGCTTGATATCAGAACGATGTCACGTCTGGATGACATCATCAAGGTGCTTTCCAATAAAGATGTGATTCATATTGGCGAGAGCCATGACCAGTACAGCCACCATATGGCCCAACTGGAGATTATCAGGGCAGTCCATGCGACCCATCCGAACCTCGCGATTGGTATGGAAATGTTCCAGCAACCTTTCCAGAAGTTTCTGGATAAATTTATCAGCGGTGAACTGGGCGAACAGGAGATGCTCAGGCAGACTGAGTATTTTACCCGATGGGCTTATGATTACCGGCTGTATAAGCCGATTCTCGATTTTGCCAGGGAAAACGGTATCCCGGTCGTTGCGTTGAATATCGAAAAGGAAATTACCAGCAAGGTCGGGGATGTCGGCATTAAGGGTCTGGACGCTGAAGACAAGAAAAAAATACCGACTGATATTGACGACAGTAATGTCATATACCGGCAGCAACTGGAGAAAGTCTTTGCCCAGCATCCACATGATGATAACAGCAGTTTTGAGCGCTTCATGCAGGTTCAGCTGCTGTGGGATGAGGGTATGGCGGCACGGGTCGCTGGGTATCTGCAACAACATCCCGGCAGGAAAATGGTGGTGCTAGCCGGGTCCCGGCATGTGGCCTACGGTATTGGTATACCTGACCGGATACGTAAGCGGATGGCTGTGGACAGTGCCATCGTGCTGCCGGGTGATGCTGCCAGTATTGAGCCGGGCATCGCTGATTTCATTATCTATCCACGTTCTGTCAAATTACCGCCTGCGGGCCTTATGGGTATCTTTCTGGGGCAGGCTAACGAGGATGGCGTTGAGGCAACGGAGGTTTCAGCAAACGGGGCCGCAGCAAAGGCGGGGGTCGAGAAGGGTGACCGGATTTATCAGATCAATGATCATAAAATAACAACGCCGGCGGACATCAAAATTGCACTGATGAATATGCAACCCGGTGAGCAGGTTTCTATTCGCGTTAATCGCCGGCGTTTACTGGTCGGTAATCACCAGCTGGAATTCAGTTTCGAGCTGGGTCCGCAGTAACCATGCTTGAGCATAAGGCTTCACTGACTGTCAGTCGGTGAGTTAACCAGGATCGCTGTCGCTGTGAAATCATATGAAAGAATATTCGGTGCAGGCCCTCGTGGTGCAATCATCAGCATTCTGTTGCTGTTGGTCACGTACTTTCTGCAAGAAAGCATGTCGTCTGTCAGTATTTTTACCAGTGATGCTGCCCGCTATCCAGCGGTGTCTATACTTTGTTCGTTGGGATTGATACTGATCACATGGAGCCTTGTTTCACTTCCTCCTGGCGACAGAGGTAGATCTCTGGTAACCACGGGTGCTTTTGTATATTTCAGGCATCCGCTGTATGCATCATTTTTACTGTTTTTCAATCCCGCTATAGCGCTGTACCTGAATGATATGATCTACCTATTCTGGGTAATCATACTGTTTCCGGTATGGTCCCTTAATGTGCGTAGCGAAGAACGATT
>JBFFRZ010000245.1:0-3647 GCA_041572715.1 Gammaproteobacteria bacterium | reverse complement strand
AGTGCTGAAGCAGCTGAAAGCTGTTACATTTGTCCGCCACCGTCCAGCCTGTCAGCCATGCTCGCATACCACAGCCAAAAAACCCTGGGAATAGCGTTGGTAACGCTGCTTGGGCTGGCGCTGCGATTACATCACCTTGATTACGACAACCTGTTCGTATCCCGATAATATTAATACCTGAATGCTCGTTGCGGCAAAACTGAATCTCAAAATCATCGATATGCCTGTACATTACGCGGAGAGGGTGTCTGGAGAAATCAAGATTGAACGGTTCAGACACGGGTTATTATTATTGAAGATGAGTATATTTGCGTTATTTAAACTTCGTTTCATTTAATAACTGATACCACTATGAAACCTTTTGCCGAATCCAGTGAAGAAAACAAGCTACCCATCCTGCAGATATTAAAGGATGAGTTGTGTGGCAGCCGGCGGGTATTGGAGGTTGGCTCGGGAACCGGCCAGCATGCTGTCTTCTTCGCGGAACAGCTACCACACCTGCAATGGATCTGTTCCGACCTGGAGGAAAACCACGCCGGAATCCGCATGTGGCTGCATGAGGCCGGCCTCGAGAATACCGAGGGCCCGCTGTTACTTGATGCGCGGGAACCATGGCCGGCAATGGAAATTGATACCGTGTTCAGTGCCAACGCCATTCACATCATGTCATGGGAGGCCGTAAAGGGGATGGTTCGCAATGTAGGCAAGCTATTGCCGGACGGTGGCAGGTTATACCTTTATGGGCCGTTTATGTATGACGGACAACATACATCCGAGAGTAATGCCCGTTTCGATGTGTGGTTGCAGGAACGTGATCCCCTTAGCGGGGTTAGAGATGTCACCGAATTAGCCGCGTTACTGAACGCAGAAAGCATGGAACTTGTAAGGGATTATGAAATGCCGGTGAATAATCGCATTCTGGTATGGCAGAGGTGATCAGTTATAATCCGCGCATGAAATCCCTGCTGAACATACTGATTTTCACGCTCCTTGCTAGCCTGACAGTCGCCGGGCTTCACGCCGATGAACTGGGTGAGGCAGAACAGGCGCTCAATACGGGTCAATACGAACAGGCCCTTGCCGGCTTTCAGAAGCTGGCCCAGCAAGGTGATCCAGGCGCCATGATCGGCCTCGGAAGAATGTACCAGGATGGCCTGGGTGTGGCCAAAAACCGGGATGCAGCAGTTCAATGGTTCAGCCAGGGCGTGCTGATCTGGAATGAACGTGCAAAACAGAATGACCCCAGGGCCTATGCTTCACTGGGCGTGCTGTTCAACAAGGGCATCGCCTTTCAGAAAGACACAGAGCGGGCCAGGCGTTACTTTCGAACGGCCTTCGATCTTGCCCAACCCAAAGCGCTTCAGGGGGACGCCGATGCGCAACACCTGATCGGTATGCTTTACAGCAGCGGCAAGGGTGTCGATAAAGATATCTATGCGGGCGTAGACTGGCTATCCAAGGCTGGTGAAGGCGGTAACGAAACCGCGATCAAGATGCTGATTCACATTTTCGACTGTGGCTGCAGGGGATTCGCCAGAGACGAAAAGAAAGTCGAATACTGGCAGGCCAAGCTGGCTGCCCTGCAGTAGGTCTTATCCCGCTATCCACTGGCAACAATTCTGGATAACGGCCGGGAAAGATAATCTGTATTTGAAGCCAGGAATCTCGCACAATCGAGGCTTTACCGGTATCCTTCCGCCCTGTAACAACCAGTTAACGTGAATATCATGGCTGACCGCACAGCAACAATCAGACGCGACACCAATGAAACCCGGATAGAGGTCACCCTCAACCTTGATGGAGCAGGGAAATCCGAGTTCGATACGGGTGTGCCCTTCCTTGAACACATGATGGACCAGATCGCGAGGCATGGCATGATCGACCTCAGCGTGAAGGCAAAGGGTGACACTGAAATCGATGATCATCACACAGTAGAGGACATTGGCATCAGCATTGGTATGGCGATGAAAGAAGCGCTCGGGGACAAGAAAGGTATCCGCCGCTATGGCCATGCCTATGTACCGCTGGATGAAGCGCTGTCCCGGGTTGTGCTCGACTTTTCAGGCAGGCCCGGTATCGAATTCAATGCTGATTTCACCCGCTCACATGTTGGCGAATTTGATGTCGACCTGTTTCATGAATTTTTTCAGGGGATGGTTAACCACGCGCTGATCACTCTGCATGTTGACAATATTCGTGGGCACAACAGCCATCACATTGCCGAAACCATATTCAAGGCCTTTGGCCGCGCACTGCGCATGGCTATTGAACCTGATCCCCGCATGGCCGGAGTTATTCCTTCGACCAAGGGTTCGCTGTAGCCGGAGTATTCCCTTGAAAGTAGCGGTTCTAGACTACGGCATGGGTAACCTGCGCTCGGTATCCAAGGCTGTCGAACATGTCGCACCGGATGCCGACGTCAGGGTTACCGATGACCATACCTTTATCAGGCAGGCGGACCGTGTCGTATTCCCGGGACAGGGGGCCGCGCGCGATTGCATGGCCGCGATCGGTGAACATCATCTGAACCAGGCCGTTCTGGATGCTGCACGCACAAAACCCTTTCTCGGCATCTGCATGGGGCTTCAGGTATTAATGCAGCACAGCGAGGAAAATGATGGCACCGAGTTACTCGGCTTGATCCCGGGCAATGTCATCCATTTTCCACATGATATGCGGTATGCCGGGGACAGGCTCAAGGTTCCGCACATGGGCTGGAATGAAGTGCAGCAGGCCATGCAGCATGAATTATGGTCAGGCATCAACGATGGAGAACGCTTCTACTTTGTGCATAGTTATTTTGTGAAACCGGACGACCTGTCCATTTGCAGCGGGGAGACAAGCTACGGCCTGCCATTTACTGCCGCGATCGCTAAAGACAACCTGTTTGCCGTACAATTCCATCCTGAGAAAAGCGCGCATGCCGGGCTGCGATTGTTGAAAAACTTTATTGAATGGGAAATATAGGATGCTGTTGATTCCTGCAATTGATCTGAAAGATGGCCGCTGTGTGCGACTTCGCCAGGGGCGCATGAATGATGAAACCATCTTTGCAGACGACCCTGTTGAGATGGCAGGAAAATGGGTGGATACAGGCTGTAAACGACTGCATCTGATCGATCTGAATGGTGCGTTTGCCGGTGAGCCGGTGAATGCCGACGTCATCAACCGTATTTGCGAGGCTTACCCTGATGTACCCATCCAGGTCGGCGGGGGCATTCGTAACGAGGACACGGTTTCCACCTATCTCGATGCCGGCGTCTCTTTTGTCATCATTGGTACCCAGGCCATTAAGGCACCACATTTTGTAACGGATATGTGCAATGAATTTCCGGGTCATATTATTGTCGGGCTGGATGCAAAGGACGGACTGGTTGCCGTTGAAGGCTGGGCCGAAGTTTCCAGCAACCAGGCCACTGATGTTGCCAGGCAATTTGAAGACGACGGGGTCAGTGCCATTGTCTATACCGACATTGCCCGCGACGGCATGATGAAGGGAGTCAATGTAGAGGCAACACAACGTCTTGCCGAGGCTATATCTATACCGGTCATAGCCTCCGGCGGTGTATCACACTACAAGGACATCCGTGAGCTGCAGGCTGTGTCTGATAGCGGGATCATGGGTGTCATTATTGGCCGCGCCATCT
>JBFFRZ010000244.1:0-3680 GCA_041572715.1 Gammaproteobacteria bacterium | reverse complement strand
TGTTTAATTTATTGTTATTATCATGCTCACTGGACGAGCCATTGTAATTAGGCTGAAGTCAGGTATGTTTTGATGCAAATCAACTTTCACACTTCATTTTCTGTAAATATGAAAAATCACAACCGCAGCATCCTCAAGCGCCCGGCACAATGAACGTAACGCCCGTCAGAAATACCACGAAATATGAGTCTGCGCTCGAAGCGTTACAACTTCATTACAATGAGATACAGACGACCCATATGCGGGACCTGTTTGCGCAGGATGCACATCGATACGACCGCTTTAGCCTCGAATTTGACGGCCTGCTGCTCGATTATTCGAAAAACCGCCTTAACGAGGACACGCTATCGCTGCTAACCGGGCTGGCCCGGGCAGCGCAGGTAGAAGACTGGCGGGATGCCATGTTCTCCGGCAAAAAGATCAATTTCACGGAAGGCCGTGCGGTGCTGCATACGGCATTACGTGCCGGAGACGATGATTCGGTTGAGGTTGATGGTCAGGATGTGATGCCTGGCGTTCGCGAGGTACTCGATCACATGTCAGAATTCAGCGAGCGGGTACGCTCAGGCGAATGGACCGGCTACACGGGTCAAGCCATCACCGATATCGTCAATATCGGCATCGGCGGGTCTGATCTGGGCCCGAAAATGGTCTGCGAGGCATTACAGCCCTATCAGCCGGATGGCCTCAATTTTCATTTTGTATCGAACGTTGATGGTACGCAGATTGAAGGTATCCTGGATGGCCTGGACCCTTCAACAACATTGTTCATCATCGTCTCCAAGACATTTACCACGCAGGAAACCATCACCAATGCCAATACCGCGAGACACTGGTTTCTTGAACAGGCAAAGTCCCAAGAAGAAGTAAAAAAACATTTTGTTGCCGTATCAACCAACCGGAAACCGGTTGAGGACTTCGGCATCTCTACCGACAACATGTTTGGCTTCTGGGACTGGGTGGGCGGACGTTATTCGCTGTGGGCCGCCGTTGGACTCTCGATCATGCTGGCGATCGGGGCCGAGCAGTACCGCCAGCTGCTTGCCGGTGCGCGGGCCATGGATGAGCACTTCAGAACACAGCCGCTCGAAGAAAACATGCCGGTGATTCTGGCGCTGATTGGTTTCTGGTATCGACATTTTTACCAGGCGGGATCACATGCCGTACTGCCCTACGACTACCTGCTGAAACATCTGCCCGCCTATCTGCAACAGGCAGACATGGAAAGTAATGGCAAGTCTACCGACCGGGAAGGCAACAGGGTTGATTACCTCACCGCGAGCGTGCTCTGGGGCGACAGCGGCATCAATGGACAACATTCTTTCTACCAGCTACTGCACCAGGGCACACAGCTGGTGCCGATTGATTTCATTGCCAGCATCAATACCCACAGCCAGCTCAAACAGCACCACAATATTATGATCTCGAACGTGCTCGCCCAGGGTGAGGCGCTGATGCTCGGCAGAAACGAAGCCGAAACACGAAAAATTCTGGCACAAAGATACGACAATCAAGAAACAGTTGAGCTATTGTTACCGCACATGATTTTTGAGGGAAACCGTCCCAGTAACACCCTGCTGCTTGATGCCATCACGCCCCACCGACTGGGCATGTTAATTGCAATGTATGAACACAAGATCTTCGTTGAAGGGATCCTGTGGAACATAAACTCTTATGATCAGTGGGGCGTAGAGCTGGGCAAACAGTTGGCCGGACAGATATTGCCCCAATTGAGTGCGGAGCAGCCCATAACGGATCACGATCAATCCACCAATGGGCTCATCAATCACTATCGACAACACCTAGAAAAGCAGACACATAACAACTAACAGGAAGCCATGAAAATCACAAGGGAAGAACAAGCCAAAAAGTACCAGTACTACATTGAGCCAAAACACGTTAACGAACTCACCCGCAGTACGCTGGTACTGATTCTTGCCGGGGGCGAAGGCTCAAGGCTGAGACACCTGACCAGCTGGCGGGCAAAGCCCGCGGTGCCCTTTGGCGGCAAGTACCGCATCATTGATTTTCCGCTTTCCAACTGCATCAACTCCGGGCTGCGCCGCATCGGCGTGCTGACCCAGTACCGGGCCCATTCCCTGATTCGCCATCTGCAGCGCGCTTGGAGTTTTATGCGCAATGAGATTGGCGAATTTGTCGAAATACTGCCAGCCCAGCAACGGACATCAGAGCGGCAGTGGTACCAGGGCACCGCAGACGCGCTCTACCAGAACATCGATATCATCAATCGTCATCATGCAGACTATGTCATGGTGCTGGGGGGAGACCATGTCTATACCATGGATTATTCCAAGATGCTGGTACACCACGTTCAGAACAAGGCGGATTTCACGGTGGGCTGTATCGAGGTGCCGAAAGATGAAGCACGGGAATTCGGTGTCATGAGTATTGACGAAAACATGCGTATTACCAAGTTCACGGAAAAACCTGATGAGCCGGAATGCATGCCCAACAAGCCGGATACCGCGCTCGCTTCCATGGGCATTTATGTATTCTCCACCAAGGTGCTCTACAAGATACTGACCAGTGATGCCAGTAACCTGACCTCTTCGCATGACTTTGGGCGTGACATCGTGCCGTCGAATATTCATGAATGCTGTGCGGTGGCCTACCCGTTCAGAAGCGATGATGGCACCCCCGCCTACTGGCGCGATGTCGGCAACGTCGACTCATACTGGGAAGCCAATATCGAGCTATGCGGCGTGGAACCGGAATTGAACCTTTATAATCGTTACTGGCCAATCTGGACCTACCAGACCCAGCACCCGCCGGCAAAATTCGTGTTTGATGATGACGACCGTCGGGGCATGGCCATTGATTCGCTCGTTTCGGCCGGCTGCATCCTGTCCGGCGCCAAGGTCAAGCGCTCCATTATTTTCTTCGCTTCGACCATCGGTAGTCGTTCCCAGGTCAAGGACAGCGTCATCCTGCCCAAAGTTGCCATAGGCGATAATTGCCGGATCACCCGCGCCATCATCGACAAAGGCTGCGTCATTGAAGATGGTATGGTCATCGGGGAAAACCTCGAGGAAGACGCCAAAAAGTTTCATGTCACCAGCAAGGGAATCGTCCTGGTTACCCCTGAAATGCTCGGACAGGACCTCTACAAGCCAGGCGAATCCGATTAAACCCTCTTACTCCGTATCCACGACTCGTTTAGGTAACTGAATGAAACTGGCACTTTGTTGGCACATGCACCAGCCGTACTATCGTGATGAACTGCACGGTCACTACCGGCTGCCCTGGGTATATCTGCACGCCATGAAAGACTACTCCGACATGGCCTGGCACCTGGAACAACATCCCGATATGAAGGTGACCGTGAATTTTGCCCCGGTATTACTCGAACAGCTGATTGATTATGCCCGGCAGATAGACAGCTTTTTGCAACACGGCGAACCCATGGCCGATCACCTGCTTAACCTGCTGGCCGGCGCGGTACCCATACCCAAGAACAGTCACGAACGCAGTAAAATTATCATCGATTGCCAGCGCTGTAATGAAACCACCATGATTAATCCATGGCCCGAGTTTCGTGCATTGGTCGACTACGCAGAAGCGCTAACCAAGGAATCGGAGAAGAATATCGAGGCACTCCCCTACTTCAGTAAACAGTACTTTTATGACCTGCTGACCTGGTACCACCTCACCTGGCTGGG
>JBFFRZ010000243.1:0-3738 GCA_041572715.1 Gammaproteobacteria bacterium | reverse complement strand
CTACTATATGCGCGCACCGGTAGCCCGCGCTGTCCCGAACATGGCACCCATCTGGAGGCGCAGACGATTTCTCAGATGGTCGACGCGATCATGAACCTGCCTGCCGACAGCCGGGTGATGCTGCTGGCACCGGTAGTGCGTGAACGCAAGGGCGAGCATCACGACATCCTGGATCAACTGCGGGTGCAGGGCTTTGTCCGCGCACGGGTCGATGGAAAGATTTACGAACTGGACCAGGTGCCTGAACTCTCGCTGCGCCAGAAACACTCTATCGAGGCCATTGTTGACCGCTTCAAAATCAAGCCAGACATGGGCAACCGCCTGGCGGAATCCCTGGAAACCGCCGTGCAGTTATCCGGTGGACTCGCCTATCTCGCGCCGATGGACGAGGGCAAAAATGGCTTCGAAGAACTGACCTTTTCAACCCGCTACGCGTGCAATATCTGCGGCTACTCATTGTCAGAGCTCGAGCCAAGGCTGTTTTCATTCAACAACCCGGTCGGCGCCTGCCCCTCGTGTGATGGCCTGGGGGTAGAACAGTTTTTCGACCCGGGCAAGATTGTCGTGCATCCGCACCTGAGCCTGTCTGGTGGCGCGATCCGTGGCTGGGACCGGCGTAATCTTTATTACTTCCAGATGCTGAAGTCACTGGCCGAGCATTACAATTTTGATCTGGAAATTCCATTCGAGGAACTGCCGGAACGTATCCGAAAGGCCATCCTGTTCGGCAGCGGGAGTGAAAAGATCAACTTTAACTATGTCAGTGAACGCAGCGGGACACAACAGCGCAGTCATCGCTTTGAAGGCATCGTACATAACTTCGAGCGGCGATACCGGGAAACGGACTCCAACACGGTCAGGGAAGAACTCGCCCACTACATGGCTACCAGTTCGTGTTCATCCTGCCATGGTGACCGTCTGAATGAAGGCGCAAGAAATGTCTTCATCGATGGAATGAGTCTGCCGAGAATCACCGCTCTGCCCGTGGGCGAGGCGCTGCTGCTTTACCGGGACCTAACACTTCCGGGGCATCGTGGGGAAATCGCCGAGCGCATACTGAAAGAGATCGTCGAACGCCTGCAGTTCCTGGTTAACGTGGGGCGGGATTACCTGACACTGGATCGAAGTGCCGATACCCTGTCAGGCGGGGAGGCGCAACGCATCCGCCTGGCCAGCCAGATCGGATCCGGCCTGCAGGGCGTGATGTATATTCTGGACGAGCCTTCCATTGGTTTACATTCGCGTGACAACGAGCGGCTATTGAAGACCCTCACGCATCTGCGTGACCTGGGTAACACGGTGATTGTGGTTGAACACGATGAAGAAGCGATACGTACCGCTGACCATGTCGTTGATATCGGCCCGGGTGCGGGTATCCATGGTGGGCGCATCGTGGCACAGGGTACGCCGGATGAGGTCATCAACAACAAGCAGTCACTTACGGGTCAGTACCTGTCTGGTATCCGGCAGATCATGGTGCCGGAAAAACGGCATACACCCGATAAGAAAAAGTGGCTGCATATCCGCGGCGCCCGGGGCAACAACCTGAAGAACATCGATGCGCGGATTCCAATTGGGCTCATCACCTGCGTGACCGGCGTTTCCGGTTCCGGCAAATCCACGCTGATCAATGAAACACTATATAAAGTTGCGCACACGTGCCTGAACCGTGCCAACGAACAGGCCGCAGAACATGACGACATCGAGGGTTTTGAACACCTGGACAAGGTTGTTGATATCAACCAGAGCCCCATCGGCAGAACGCCCCGTTCGAATCCGGCAACCTACACCGGCCTGTTTACCACGCTGAGAGAACTATTTGCCAACACGCCAGAATCCAGGGCCAGGGGATACAAGCCCGGTCGTTTCAGTTTTAATGTCAAGGGCGGGCGTTGCGAGGCCTGCCAGGGCGATGGCGTCATCAAGGTTGAGATGCATTTTCTGCCGGACATCTACGTTGACTGCGATGTGTGTCATAGCAAGCGATATAACCGCGAAACACTGGAGATACTCTACAAGGGCAAGACCATCAGCGAGGTGCTCAACCTGACGGTGGAAGAGGCGCACAGCTTTTTTGAAGCAATCCCTTCGGTCAACCGTAAACTGCAGACCCTGATTGACGTCGGCCTGACCTATATACAACTGGGTCAGAACGCGACTACGCTTTCCGGCGGCGAGGCGCAGCGGGTCAAGCTGGCAAAGGAACTATCTAAGCGTGATACCGGGAAAACCCTGTATATACTGGACGAACCGACGACGGGCCTTCACTTTCATGACATCGAACAGTTGCTGAATGTTCTGCACCGCTTGCGTGATCATGGCAACACCGTGGTCATCATTGAACACAACATGGATGTCATTAAAACCGCCGACTGGATTATTGATCTCGGGCCTGAAGGCGGCAATAGCGGTGGCGAAGTAATTGCCCATGGTTCGCCTGAAGACGTTGCGCGCGCCAAGCACTCCTATACCGGCAAGTTTATCAAACCTTACCTGGATAAGTGATCTAGCTGACGAGTAGCGCGCGCTTGCCCAGTTCCTGCAGGATCTTTTGCAGAAACTGCTGGATATACTGGTGCTGCTTATCGTCGTCGGTGATCTCGACCTCGTCTTCCTTCAGTATCAGTTCACCCTTCGTTACCATCTCCAGCATCTGCTCCAGTAATTGCGCATGATCGGAACTACCATCCAATAGCAGCATTAGACGACGGGTAGGCTCATTGATACGGGCCACCTCGTGGCGCATGTTGGTAATGGAGTAACTGTCCTCCGCCTGCAGTCTGGCCAGCTCGCTGACCTTGGGCTTATCACTGACTTCTACCTGGAATGCAGCTGGCACACTGTGCAACTCTATCGCTTTCGCGGTAAACAGGGAGAGCAGGTCATTTGCCAGCGTGTCCTGCTGTTTCGGGTCAGCTTCGCCAGTCTGTTCGACCGCCTTCGCATATAAATCATCGAATGCAATGCTCATCGGCCACTGGTCACTGAGAATTTTGTAGGCTACCTGTGTCAAACCAGCGGTCATCCTGATCTGCATGCCAGCCTGCGACACATAACTTCCCTCAACCGTCTGCTGAGTCTCCTTGTCCTTGACGTTCCACATTGGTACGGCGGTAATGTTCATGGACTTGAGCACATTGGAACTCACATGACGGTTCAGCTGTATTTCCTTGTGACAGAGTAAAGTGGAGCGGAATGTGCGGTTACGGATGAAATCCATGTACTGTTCCTGCTTTACGATGTCATTTGCGACGCCACTGAGTGTCTTTGCAATTTCTGGAGCGAAGTTGCTTGCCAACATGGTATGAAATTCTGACTCCCCAAGATATTGAAGACCAGCTTTATCGGCCTGCTCGCAAAACTCATGGAAGTATACCGGCTTATTGTTTCGTTCAAGATGTTCATGCGCCAGGTAGGCATCACCCGTTTTAGACAGTATTTCCAGCTCAGCCTTCAGGTAGGCGCCATACGAGTTATTCTGGGTTGGAACCGAATCGACGAGAAATTTGAGCAGTGCACGTGACTGGTTGATCTTTTCCTGTGGGCTACTCAGATTGGCCGTGTGGAAACGCATCATGTTGCGTACGCTTTCCCGCATATGCCAGCCCGGATAGGTGTTATAACTGATATAGGCAACGCCATTTTCGTTGAGGTACTGCTTGCATACGCTGAGTATCTTCTCCTGCACATTATCGGGCACCCATGAATAGACGCCATGGCAAATAATGAAATCAAACT
>JBFFRZ010000242.1:0-3793 GCA_041572715.1 Gammaproteobacteria bacterium | reverse complement strand
CTGCTGGCAGAAAGCCTGGCCAGAATGCTGGATGTCCCGTTTACCATCGCTGATGCAACGACATTGACTGAGGCCGGTTATGTCGGAGAGGACGTGGAAAATATCATCCAGAAGCTGTTGCAGAAATGTGATTACGATGTAGAAAAGGCCCAGACCGGCATTGTCTACATTGATGAAATAGACAAGATCTCCAGGAAGTCGGAAAACCCTTCAATTACACGTGATGTGTCCGGTGAAGGCGTGCAGCAGGCCCTGCTCAAGCTTATCGAAGGTACAGTTGCAACCATCCCCCCACAGGGTGGGCGTAAACATCCGCAACAGGAATTTCTGCAGGTTGATACGGCAAATATTCTCTTTATCTGTGGTGGCGCATTCGCGGGTCTGGACAAGGTCATCCAGAACCGCTCCGATAAGACGGGCATTGGTTTTGGCGCCAAGGTCAAGTCGAAAGACCAGAAACAGGAATTTGGTGAAATCATTGCTGGTGTTGAACCCGAGGACCTCATCGGTTACGGGCTGATTCCCGAGTTTATCGGTCGGCTGCCAGTGGTCGCCACCCTGCAGGAACTGGATGAAGACGCCTTGATCAGTATCCTTACAGAGCCCAAGAATGCGATCACCAAACAGTATCGCAAACTGTTTGAAATGGAGGGTGTAGAGGTCGATTTCCGTGAAGACTCTCTGAGGGCCGTTGCCCGGAAGGCAATGGAACGCAAGACCGGCGCCAGAGGTTTGCGCACGATACTTGAAAATATTCTGCTCGACACCATGTATGATCTGCCGACGCTGGAAAATGCAAGTAAAGTTGTTATTGATGAGGCAGTCATCAATGGGGATTCTCCCCCTTACATCATGTATGAGAATAGTGATGAAACCAAAAAACTTGCCTCTGGTGAATCCTGAAACTATTCCATGGTGATGTAATGAGTGACATTAAAGATACGGACAGCAATATCAAAGACACGACGACCGAAGATGCGATTGCATTTCCCGTCCTCCCGCTGAGGGATGTCGTGGTCTACCCGCA
Organism: Gammaproteobacteria bacterium; assembly: GCA_041572715.1. Lineage (GTDB taxonomy): Bacteria > Pseudomonadota > Gammaproteobacteria > JAJDYQ01 > JAJDYQ01 > JAJDYQ01. Next base: position 2,766 of record JBFFRZ010000242.1, on the reverse strand, counting down.
CATGGTTATCCCGCTGTTTGTAGGCCGGGACAAGTCAATTCAGGCACTTGATGCCGCCATGGCCAATAACAAGCAGATCCTGCTGGTGGCACAGAAAAATGCCGATGTAGATGATCCGGCCCTTGAGGACATGTACCGTGTTGGTACGCTTGCCACCATTTTGCAGTTGCTCAAACTCCCTGACGGCACCGTCAAGGTCCTGGTAGAGGGTGGGCAACGAGCCAATATTCTCGAATTCGTGTCAACGGACGATTATTTTTCAGTCCAGATTCAGATAGAAGACCAGGAAGATTTTGAAGACGTGGTTGAAAGTGAGGTGTTGACGCGATCAATTACCGATCTGTTCGATCAGTATGTAAAGCTCAACAAGAAAGTACCACCCGAAGTTCTCACCTCGTTATCTGGAATCGAAGAGCCAGGGCGCCTGGCCGATACCATCGCGGCGCACATGTCACTCAAGCTGGAAGAAAAGCAGCAGGTGCTGGAAATTTTCAGCGTGCGCGAGCGGCTGGAACACCTCATGTCTATGATCGACAACGAAATAGACATGCTGCAGGTTGAAAAGCGTATCCGTGGGCGCGTCAAGCAGCAAATGGAAAAAAGTCAGCGCGAGTATTATCTGAATGAACAGATGAAGGCCATCCAGAAAGAGCTGGGTGACATGGATGATGCGCCTAATGAGGTCGAGGAACTCGCCAGAAAAATTGAAAAGGCGAAAATGAGCAAGGAGGCCAATGAAAAGGCCAACGCTGAACTGAACAAACTCAAAATGATGTCGCCGATGTCTGCCGAAGCTACAGTCGTTCGTAACTACATCGACTGGCTGGTAAGTTTCCCCTGGCGCAAACGTTCCAAGGTCAGCCATGATCTGGAAGCAGCCATGGCGATACTGGATGAAGACCATTACGGGCTCGAGAAGGTCAAGGAAAGGATCGTCGAGTACCTGGCTGTGCAGCAGCGCGTGAAGAAGCTCAAGGGCCCGATATTGTGCCTGGTTGGACCACCCGGGGTAGGTAAAACCTCTCTGGGCAAATCCATAGCCAGGGCGACCAATCGCAAGTTTATCCGTATGTCTCTGGGCGGAGTGCGTGACGAGGCTGAAATTCGTGGCCATCGTCGTACATATATCGGCTCGATGCCCGGCAAGATCGTGCAGAACATGGCAAAAGCCAAGACGCGGAATCCGCTGTACATGCTGGATGAGATTGACAAGATGTCGATGGATTTCAGGGGCGACCCTTCATCGGCGCTGCTCGAGGTGCTTGATCCTGAACAGAACAATACGTTCAATGATCACTACCTGGAAGTTGATGTGGATCTTTCCGACACCATGTTTATTGCGACTTCCAATACGCTGAATATTCCCGGGCCGCTGCTCGATCGTATGGAAGTAATTCGACTCGCAGGATACACCGAGGAAGAAAAGGTCAATATTGCCGAGCGATACCTGATCCCGAAACAGATCAAGGCCAATGGTTTGAAAGAAGGTGAAATCAGTCTTGGCACTGACGTGGTCTATGACATCATTCGCTACTATACCCGCGAGGCCGGCGTCAGGAACCTGGAGCGCGAGATCAGTAAAATTTGCCGCAAGGTCGTCAAGCAGCTGATTACCGAGCCTCATGATGGAGAACTCGAGATAAGCTCTGATTTACTGGAGAAGTATCTTGGTGTTAAGCGTTTCCGTTATGGTGAAGCCGATGAATCCAATCAGGTTGGCCAGGTAACCGGTCTTGCATGGACTGAAGTTGGTGGTGAATTGCTCCATATTGAAGCCGCTGTGCTCCCTGGTAAGGGCAAGTTTGCTATTACCGGCCAGTTGGGTGATGTGATGCAGGAATCCATACAGGCAGCGATGACTGTAGTGCGGGCACGGGCTTCAAGTCTTGGCATCAGTGAAGACTTTTACCAGGAGCATGATGTACATATCCACGTCCCCGAAGGCGCTACGCCGAAAGACGGGCCGAGTGCAGGCGTAGGCATGTGTACCGCACTCGTATCCGCTTTAACTCGCATACCGGTTAAAGCCGATGTTGCCATGACCGGTGAGATCACTTTACGCGGTGAGGTGTTGCCGATCGGTGGATTAAAGGAAAAATTACTGGCGGCGCATCGTGGCGGCATAAAGACGGTACTGATCCCCAGCGAGAATGAGAAAGATCTGACGGATATCCCGGACAACGTTAAGGACAAGCTGGTGATTAAACCAGTCAAATGGATAGACGAAGTACTTGAGACTGCGCTTGAACAATTACCGGTCCCAGCTGAAAACGCAGTCGCATCGACGAATAATTCAAAGGAAGAAAAACCCGCCAATCACGGCGAAGTTACGGCACATTAGCCATTTTCTTCTGCCCTTTTTTCTGTACAATTGCCGGCTCTGAGCGGATTCCATCCGTGCAAGACCGCCTACAGGCCGGGGGGACAGGGAGCCTGTACATCGTTTATACATTACTTCTACTAAGGATCTTGGGGAATAATATTTATGAATAAAACAGAATTAGTTGATGCAGTAGCCGATGCTGCAAACTTATCCAAAGCAGATGCTGGTCGTGCAGTTGATGCAGTTGTTGACTCGATCACTGATGCACTGAAAGCAGGGGATACAGTTACCCTGGTTGGCTTTGGTACTTTCCTCGTGCGTGCCCGTGCTGCACGCACCGGTCGTAACCCGCAAACAGGCGCTACCATTGAAATCAAGGCTGCAAATGCACCTGCTTTCAAGGCTGGCAAAGCATTAAAGGATGCCGTAAACTAGCGCGCCTT
>JBFFRZ010000241.1:0-3824 GCA_041572715.1 Gammaproteobacteria bacterium | reverse complement strand
GCCAAACGTGAAGCGAACATTACTGCACCGTTTTCAGTTTATATCCATGGAGACTTCAACCTGGACAATATTATCTATGACGCATCTGAAAAAAAGATCAACTTCATTGATCTGCATCGATCCTGCTACATGGACTACGTACAGGATATCTCGGTATTCATGGTATCCAACTACCGCCTGCAAATTCTTGATGCCCCGGCCAGACAACGTATCATGTCGGTAGCTATTGACTTTCATCGACGCACCCGGCGCATCGCCAAAAAAGCCGGGGATGACTATTTCGAGATTCGGCTGGCATTGGGTCTCGCACGCTCCTTCGCCACATCGACCCGGTTTATTCTCGACAAGTCACTCGCCCGTAGCATGTTTCTGCGTGCCCGATATTTACTGGAACACGTACTCAACGAAAAAACCGGAAAACCCTCGGACTATCGACTGCCAATAAAGGAAATCTTCGTTGGATAAAAAAACAGGCATCATTGGCATACCGGGAAAGTGGTCCACTGAAACTCTGGCCGATGCCATAGAGCAGCGCACCGGCTTCAGACTGGTAATCGACATGGGCGAGGTTGTACTGGATCTGAACAAGCGAAAACTTGTCTATCGTGAACACGACATTACTGATCTGGATGCGCTCATCGTAAAAAAGATCAGCGCAGAATATGCCCCCAGTACCCTGGACAGGCTTGAGTTATTGCGGATCGCTGAAGCATCTGGTGTAAAGGTCTTCAGCAGCGCGGATGCCATCATCAGACTGATCGACAGACTCAGCTGTACTGTTACGCTGGCGAATTCCGGCATACCCATGCCGCCCACGGCGGTCACTGAAGCCGTCGACCAGGCCATGGGTATCGTTGAGCAGTTCGGCAGCGCGGTTTTCAAACCCCTGTTCTCAACCAAGGCCAGGGGAATGTGTGTCATTGATGCAGACCAGCCACAGGACAGCCTTCGTTCTGCCATACAATCATTCAAGGCTGAAAATCCTGTCATGTATATTCAGCAAAAGTTACACCTGCCGGGGCATGATCTCGGGCTGGTGTTCCTGGGTGGGCAGTACCTTGGAACTTACGCCCGCGTGGCTTCAGGCGACACCTGGAATACCACGATTCACAGTGGTGGCAAATATGCTGCATTTGATCCACCCGCATCAATGATCGACATCGCGCAACGGGCACAGGAACCATTTGGGCTGGACTTTACGACGGTCGACCTGGCAGAAACTGAAAATGGTCCGGTAGTATTTGAAGTATCCGCGTTTGGCGGGTTTCGTGGCGCCCTTGAGGGTGCCGGGATAGATGCGGCCACCGCCTATGCGGAATATGTCCTGCAACGAATCTGATATTAAGCGGAACAGAACCACTAACGAATAACATGAATACAGTCGATCATTACGCATCCATGCTCACACAGGACCACCAGCTATGTGAGACCAGTTTGACACTGGTTAGCGGTGGATTCTGCCTACGATTATGGTCCAACTCCAGCAAGTTAATCAGCCAGTTGGCGAATTATTTTTCTCACGTGGTAACCACGAAAAGTCTTCAGGCCGATGTAGAAGTGATTGCAGTTGAGCGGGAGGCACCGGACCTGCCAATTGATTTTATAGACTGGAAACGTGAACCCGGTAAAACAGGGCGCAAGGACAGTTACTTTGATTTTAAGGACGGCCGCTTGCTGCGCAAGGTAAGGACCGGGATGGTATTCCAGCAAAGCGCACGGCAGCTGATCGCGGCAGGTCCCAGCCTGCAAAACGATAACCAGTTGATCAATTTCATCAACTCGCAATACATGAACTGGTTACAGCAAAAGGGCTGGTTGATCTGTCATGCAGCAGGCATCGTACACAACAATCGTTGCATGGCGATGGCGGGTCTATCAGGTGGTGGCAAGTCAACACTCATGCTGAGCCTGCTGGAGCGGGACGATATAAACTATCTCACCAACGACCGTCTGTTCATACGCAAGGCAGGAGTAAAGTTGCAGGCAGCTGGCATCCCCAAGCTACCGCGTATCAATCCCGGCACCATCGTACATAATCCCCGCTTAAACCCGCTTATCGATGCTGAACGACGCGAACAGCTGCGCGCCCTGCCCGTTGCGGAGCTGTGGCATCTTGAAGAAAAGTTTGATGTATCGATTGACCGTTTCTACGGAAAAAACCGGATTCAGCCTGATGCAGACCTGGCATCCATACTCATCCTGCACTGGCACCATGATGCGACAGAACCCAGCTCGCTCAACGAGGTTCAGCTCGACCAGCGCACTGACCTGCTTGCCGCGATCATGAAATCGCCCGGCCCTTTTTACCAGCGTTCGGATGGGACGTTCCTGAAAGATGACGAACCGCTCCAGTCAGAACCATACCTAGAAATCCTGCAGAACATCAGGGTTTATGAACTGACCGGCCGCATTGACTTTGAAGCGGCGTTACAGTTGATCATGCCACTGATGGAAATATCATGATCACGGATTTATTAATCATGCGCCATGGAAAGGCCGCGGTCGAACCGGCTGAGGATGACTTCAGTCGCGAGATAGTTGATAAAGGCAAACGTCGCACCCAACGCATGGCCATATGGTTAATGCAACAGCAACTCATCCCGGATACCGTGGTCAGTTCACCGGCAAAACGCGCACTGACGACAGCACAAAAATGCTGCAAGGCCATGGGACAGGATGCCCGCCAAATCATCAGGGACCGGCGTATCTATGAAGCTGATGTATCCGGCCTGGTTGATGTGCTGGTCGAACATAACATCAGCGCAACCCGCCTGTTGCTCATCGGCCATAATCCGGCACTCGATAGACTGATCGAATACCTGGTGGGCGCTTCACAGATGAGCGACAAAGCCCCTCACCTGGCTCGCGCCGCCCTCGCCCACTTGCGTTTACGTGAACAATGGAGTCAGCATCCCCAAGGCACCGCTACCCTTATACAGATGGTCCATCCCGGCAAGCTACCCAGGCTGTTTCCATTCCCGACACCTGGCAGCAAGGAACTGAGAAAACGGCCTGCCTATTACTACACGCAATCATCGGTCATTCCCTACCGGTTGCAGAACAATCGGCTCGAGATACTCATTACACGCTCCAGTCAGAATAAACACTGGGTAGTGCCAAAGGGTATCGCGGACCCGGGGCACAGTCTGCAGGAGTCCGCGGCGAAGGAGGCATGGGAAGAGGCAGGCGTGGAAGGCAAGGTAGCTGATGATGCGATTGGAAGTTACCAGTATGAGAAATGGGGTGCTACCTGTACCGTTACCGTTTACCCCATGCGGGTAACCCGCCAGTTGAGCGACGAAGAATGGCAGGAGCAACACCGTGGAAGGCAATGGCTAACCGCGCGCGAGGCCGCCGCCAGCGTGAGACAAAAAGAGCTGGGTGAGCTCATTCTGGCGCTTGAAAAGGGTGAAGTCTGATGGCCAGACTGATCGCAGCCATCATCCGACATGCTGATTATCAGCAATTAGCTGATACACCGAGCGCGCATCAACCATTTCCGCTAACAGAAGCCGGCAAAGCCGAGGCGCTAGCGGCCACGCAGTCGCTGAATGACTTCTTGCTAACCGGTAACTACTCCCTGTCGCCGGAAATTGACTGCTCAAATATGCTCAGGGCGTGGCAAACCGCTGAAATCATCGCCACAACCATGGCTGACCAGTTTCCCGCGCCGCCGTTACTGAAAAGTTTTGACGCGCTGGCTGAACGTGGCGTGGGCAGTGTAGCCAACCTGGCCATAAGTCAGATTGAACAGATCATAAGTGAGGATCCAAGGTTTGATGAATTACCCCCGGACTGGAAATCTGACAGTCATTTCAAACTGC